>DAHUZG010000424.1 GCA_027306715.1 Acidimicrobiaceae bacterium | reverse complement strand
CGACGCGGGTGACCTCGGCGGCGAAGGCCGAGAGCTGGTCGACCATGGTGTTGATGGTGTCCTTCAGCTCGGCGACCTCGCCGCGGGCGTCGACGGTGATCTTCTGCGACAGGTCACCCCGGGCGACGGCCTTGGTCACCTGGGAGATGTTGCGCACCTGGCTCGTGAGGTTCTCCGCCAGCTGGTTGACGCTGTCGGTGAGGTCCTTCCAGGTGCCCGAGGCGCCCTGGACGTCGGCCTGGCCGCCGAGGCGGCCCTCGGTGCCGACCTCGCGGGCGACACGGGTCACCTCGTGGGCGAAGCTGCGCAGCTGGTCGACCATCGAGTTGACGGTCTGCTTGAGGTCGAGCAGCTCGCCGCGGACGTCCACGGTCACCTTCTGGGAGAGGTCGCCGTTGGCGACCGCGGTGGTGACAAGGGCGATGTCACGCACCTGGTTGGTGAGGTTCGCGGCCATCGAGTTGACCGACCCGGTGAGGTCGCGCCAGATCCCGAAGACGCCCTTCACGTCGGCCTGGACGCCGAGGTGGCCCTCGGTGCCGACCTCGCGGGTGACCCGCGTCAGCTCGGCGGAGAACGACCGCAGCTGGTCCACCATCGAGTTGACGACCGAGCCGATGCGGGCGAGGTCCCCCCGCGCCGGGCGTCCGTCGACGGTGACGAGCATCTTCTCGGTGAGGTCGCCCTCGGCGACGGCGGAGATGACACGGGTGACCTCCGTCGTCGGGCGGACGAGCTCGTCGATGAGCGAATTGGTCGTCGCCGCCGTGGCGACCCAGCAGCCGAGGGCGGGCCGCTCGCGCAGCCGCTCGCTCGTCCTGCCCTCGCGCCGGACGACCTCGGCGACGCGGGCGACCTCGGAGGTGAACGCCTCCTCGCTCGACGCCAGGGCGTTGAAGGCGCGGGCGATCTCGCCGGCGATCCCCGACCGGCGCGCCGGCAGGCGGGCGTGGCGGTCGCCGTGGCCGAGGGCGACGAGCGCCGCCAGCAGCTGCTCGAGGAAGGCGTCACGCTCGACGCGCACTCCCGTGGGCGGGACGGCTCCCGTGGGCGGGACGGCGTGAAGCGTCGTAGAGGCTGGCATCTTCTCCCTCACCTAGCGATCAGGCCAGCTCTACGCGACGACACTGTAGCCGACCGGAGAGCGTCGCAGCTTTTCTCGGCGAGGATTCTATCCACCAGCCGCAGTAGGGCCCCGCTGCCGCGGCCACGCCAAAACAGGCTCTGAGCAGCGCAATCGTCACCGGTGAGGCGGACAGGTTTGACCCCCGGGCGGGCCGGGAAAACCGAGGCGACTCTGCCGGGTACGCCAGCTCTGCACACGTCCGCCGGCCCGTCGAGGGCCTGTCCTGGCGCGTCCGGGCGCTGCGCTGCAGGCTCGAGCGCGCTGCCGCGTAGCATCAACAGGCGTGACCGCGGGCCGGTACGAGAACGGCGTACCCGAGAGGCGGCGCCGGCCACGGGCCGCTCGCTCCGAGAGCTTCGCCGGCCAGCTCGCCGCCTCGGGGCCGGTCGGGCGCCTGATCGCCGGGCACGACTGGGCCTCGACGCCCTTCGGCGCGATCGAGCACTGGTCCTACCCTCTTCGCAGCGCGCTCGGCATCTGCGTCGCCTCCCGCTTCCCGATCGTCCTCTTCTGGGGACCGCAGCTGCGACTGCTCTACAACGACGCCTACCTGCCGATGCTCGGAGCCAAGCACCCCGCCTCGCTCGGCCAGAGCGGCGAGGAGTGCTGGGGCGAGATCTGGCCGGTGATCGGCACGATGCTCGCCGGGGTGCTCGAGCGCGGCGAGGCGACCTGGTCCGAGGACCTGCTGCTCGGGCTCACTCGGCGCGGCTTCGAGGAGGAGGCGTACTTCACCTTCTCCTACAGCCCGATCCGCGACCGGACCGGAGCAGTGCGCGGAGTGTTCTGCGCGGTGGCGGAGACGACCGCCAAGGTGCTCGGCGAGCGACGCTGGCGACTGCTTCGCGACCTGGCCCAGGCGGTGCTCGGCGCCGGCACCGCCGCCGAGGCGCTCGACACCGGGCTTGACGCCTTGGCCTCCGACCCCGGCGACCTGCCCGAGGTGGCCGCCTACGCGAGCTCCGGCGACGGGCCGGGCCGGGCCGGGCTGAGGCGGATCGGCCACAGCGCGGGACCTGTTGGGGACGGGGAGCTGGCTGCGCTCGACGACGCCGTCGCAGCGGCGATCGAGATGCCGCCCGGAGGCGCGACGACACTCGAGGTGGCCCTCGGCGACGGCCTCTCGGGCCCCGGCCCCGGGCTCGGCCCGGGCACGGGCTCGGGCTCGGGCTCGGGCTCGGGCCCGGGCCCGGGCCCGAGCTCGCCGATGCCGGCGCGGGCGCTCGTGGCGCTGCCC
>DAHUZG010000285.1 GCA_027306715.1 Acidimicrobiaceae bacterium | reverse complement strand
GATCACCCCGAGGGCGTCGTCCACCTTGCTGAACGGGCGCACCCGCGAGAGGTAGTTCCAGGCGACCCAGACGACGAAGGTGCAGATCACCCCGACGGCGATCGCCCCCCAGCCGTTGACCCAGCCGGCGCACGGCGTGATGCCGACGAGGCCGCAGATCATTCCGTTGACCCCGCCGAGGAACGTGGGCTTTCGCGCCTTTGAGAACCACGCGTCGAGAGCCATCCACGAGATCACCCCGGCTGCGGTCGCCACGTTGGTGTTGATCACGGCGGTGGCGGCAGAGACGCCGGCGTAATAGGGGTCCCCCCCGTTGAAGCCGTTCCAGCCGAGCCACAAGATGCCGGCGCCGACCGCCGCCATCACGAGATTGTTGGGGATCGCGTGTTGTCGGTCCCTCGCAAGGCGGGGTCCGAGAACCCAGGCGGCGACGAAACCGGAGACGCCCGCCGACATGTGGATCACGAAGCCGCCCGAGAAGTCGAGCGCACCCTCCTGGGCGAAATAGCCGCCTCCCCAGAGAAGGAAGGCGTCGACGCCGTAGACGAAGGTCGACCACAGCACGACGAGCAGGCACCAGGCGCTGAACTTGATCCGCCCGAGCACGCTCCCGAGGAACAAAAGCGGCGTGATCGCTGCGAACACGAACTGGAAGTAGGCGAGGGAAGCCGTTGGGAAGTGGAAGGGGATCGCCGTGTTGGCCGCCGACACGGCCTGTGACTGCTCGTTGGTGGCGTTCGTGATCTGGCCGGGCCGGCCGACGAAGTTGTCCCAGAAATGCGTCCACCAGCCGACATGGCTGAGCTGAGTCTGGACCCCGTTTCGCACGCCGCCGCCGAGCGACGTCGCACCGAAGCCCATCTTGTAGGTCCACAGCACCCAGGCGATGAGCACCAGGGAGAACCCGGCGAAGGTCATCGCCAGCACGTTCACCGCCCACTTCTTCTGGACGATCGACGCGTACAGCACGGCGAGGCCGGGAAGGCTCATCAGGCCGACCAGGGTGGCAGCGGTGATCTGCCAGGTATTGTCGGCCGGATTCAGCCAGCTGGGATACGGAACCGGTACTGCCCCTAGCAGGTGCACAGCTCGGGTACTCCTCTCGCCTGGTCGACTCTCCCCGGGCGCGCCAGGCCATGGACGTGGCGACACACGGCGTTGGGTGCGCCAGAGCCACGGCGGACGGCCCGTCTTGCCGCCACAGAATGCAGGTCGGGCGTTTCCGGATCGTCACACCCGTGTTACTGCGCTGTTAACAGAAAGAAGCCGGGGCTCTCATGACGCATTACACGCGAAAGGCGCACTTTGCAGGCCCTCTGGCGCTCACGGCCCGCTACGCTCTGGCGATTCCCCTCCCTCCAGACAACGCTCTCGACCGGCCGTCGCCGACGACCGACACCTTCGAGCGCAGCACCGCCGATCTGCTGCCTCTCGCCCCGGGCGTCGTGACGACGCTTCGCGGGGCTCCGGTCTCGGTCGACCCGCGGCAGGTGGCCCAGGTGCTCGCCGTGGTGGTGACGGCCTCGCTGCTCGTCGCCGTCGTATCGCTCGTGGTTGCCGGCCTCGACCGGAACGCCGCCATCTCCGGGCTTCACGCCCACGGCGTCGCCACCACGGCGCGGGTGACCCGCTGTCAGGGCCTGCTCGGGGGAAGCGGGAGCAACCCGGCCGGCTACGCCTGCTCGGCCAGCTTCGAGCTCGCCGGAAAGCGCTACGTCGAAGGTGTCCCAGGCGATGTTCTGCTCGGGCCCGGTACGGAGGTCTCCGTCGTCGTCGATCGGGAAGACCCCGGCATCATCGACCTGCCCGGCGACTTGAGGAACGAGCACGCCTCCTGGCACGTGTTCGTCGTTCCAGCCGCCCTCCTGGTGGTGATGCTGGCGCTGGCCGGAGCCGTCGCCGCCCGCAGGCGCTCAGCGCCTGGTGTTCGCCGCCCGCTGCGAGCGCCGGGCGGCGGCGGTGAGCGGGGGCTTGTAGCGCCTTGCCGGAGCGGAGCCGGACCGGTTCGGTAGCGGCGCACCGGCTCCGCTCGCCTGCTTCAGGTCGCGCTGCAGGCGATAGGCGCGAACGAGATACCAGGACCCAGCCAGCAGGAAGGGAATGCCGAAGCCCCAGTAGTGCAGGTTGAAGATCGCAAGGCCGTAGAGGGCCATCGCGATGCCGAGATAGAGGCGCTTGCGCAGCATCGCCAGCACGAGCATCAGCACGGACATGGCGAGCAGAACGAGCTCGAGCACGTGATAGATCGAGGGGTTGACGTGCAACTTGTTGATCTGGCCGTTCGCCAGGTGGGCCACCGGGTCGTTGGTGACGAGGGCCGTGACGACGAGGATGGCGACGCCGGCCGCCATCGGCGCGGCGAGGAGGCCGATCAGCCGCTCCTTGTCGTCGGCCGAGCCGGCGAGGTTGCGCAGCTCTTCGATCGACGGCGGTGCAACGGGCGCCTGCGGCGCCGCCGGCGCCGGCTTCAGCATCGCCTTGTTCAGCCGCTCCCCGAGAGGCGCTCTTCTCGCCGGATCTCTGGCTACGGGCATGGCGCACACTAGCGCCCTCCCGGCGGCTCCTCAGCCGGCCTGGCGCCGCACGGCCTCCGCCGCCGCCCTGATCGCCTCGGGATCGCCGAGATAGCGGGCGTCGCGCACGGCGAGCTGATCGTCCAGTGAGTAGACCCGCGGCACGCCGGTCGGGATCTCGAGGTCGACAATCGCGTCGTCCGAGATGTGCTCGAGGTACTTGGTCAGCGCACGCAAGCTGTTTCCGTGGGCGACGACGAGGACGGTCTGGCCGGCGAAGAGGTCGGCGGCGACCACGTCCTCGAAATAGGGGACCGCCCGCCGGACGACGTCCGCGAGGCACTCGGTGCTCGGCAGCGCGGCGGGCGGCACGTGCGCGTAACGGGGATCGTTTCGCGGGTGGTTCGGGTCGCCGGGATCGAGCGGCGGAGGCGGCGTGTCGTAGCTGCGCCGCCAGACCTGCACCTGCTCCAAGCCGTGCTTCTCGGCCGTGGCCTTCTTGTCGAGCCCCTGCAGCGCTCCGTAGTGGCGCTCGTTCAGCCGCCAGTGGCGGCGGACCGGCACGAAGCTGCGCCCGGCGGCATCGAGGGCGAGGTTTGCCGTGCGGACGGCGCGGGTCAGCAGGGAGGTATGGACGACGTCGACGACGAGGCCCTTCTCGGCGGCGAGATGCTCGCCGGCCCGGCAGGCCTCGATCTCGCCGGCCTC
>DAHUZG010000281.1 GCA_027306715.1 Acidimicrobiaceae bacterium | reverse complement strand
GACGAGCGACCTGCCGATGCTCGAGGCTGCGGGGATGCCGGTGGCGGTCAACCCCGAGCCGAAGCTCGCCGCCATCGCCCGCAAGCGCGGCTGGCCGATCGAGGTCTGGAAGCGGGCCGCGGGCGGCCCCCGCTACCCGCTGGCGGTGTCGCTGCGGGCGACCGGGGCGCGGACCCGACCGCCGACCGCCGGGATCACCGCCGACAGCCTGACCACCGGCGGGCCTCTCGGCCTGGTCGGCCCCCCAGCCCGGGGCGCCGCCAGCCCCGGCAGCCCCGCCAGCCCCGGCAGCCCCGCCAGCCCCGGCAGCCGGCGGTGAAGGCGCTCGTCCTCGAGCGCCTCCCGCACCGCTTCGCGGCGGCGCGGGTCGCCTCGAGCGTGCTCGGCTCGGGCCGCGGCGTCGGTGTCGGCCCTCTCCGGCTCGTCGAGACCGAGCAACCGGCGCTGCCCGGCGCCGGCTGGCACCGTGTCCGAACACTCCTGGCGGGGATCTGCGGCTCGGACCTCGCCACCTTGGACGGGACGAGCTCGCGCTGGTTCGAGCCGCTCGTCTCGTTCCCGTTCGTGCCCGGCCACGAGGTCGTGGGTGTCGTCGAGGGGGGTCACCTCGACGGCCGGCGTGTCGTCCTCGAGCCGGTGCTCGGGTGCGAGGCGCGTGACATCCGGCCGCTCTGTGCCGCCTGTGCCGCCGGGCGCAAGGGTTCCTGCGAGCGGATCGCCTTCGGCCACCTCCACCCCGGCCTGCAGACCGGCTACTGCGCCGACACCGGCGGCGGGTGGTCGGAGTCCTTCGTCGCCCACGAGAGCCAGCTGCACCTCGTCCCCGACGAGCTGAGCGACGAGGCGGCGGTGCTCGTCGAGCCGGTCGCCTGTGCCCTTCACGGGGCGCTCCGGGCGCGCATCGGCGCCGGTGAGCGGGTCGTCGTGCTCGGGGCCGGCACGCTCGGCCTCGCCTGCGTCGCCGCGCTTCGCCGTCTCGTGCTCCCTGCGACCTTGATCGTCGCCGCCAAGCACCCGGTCCAGCGGCGGTTCGCCGCCGGGCTCGGAGCCGACCAGGTCGTCGAGCCCGGCGAGCTGGCGCGGGCGGTGCGGCGCGAGACCGGGTCGCTCGCCGTCACCCGCAGCGGCGGGACGATCGAGCGCCTCACCGGGGGCGCCGACGTCGTCCTTGACTGCGTCGGCAGCGCCGGCTCGCTCGAGGAGTCGCTCGCCGTCGTCCGCCCGGGCGGCCGCATCGTGATGGTCGGGATGCCCGGTCACGTGCGGGTCGACCTCACTCCCCTCTGGCAGCGCGAGGTCGAGCTCGTCGGCGCCTACGCCTACGGCGTCGAGGAGCGCCCCGAGGGCAAGCGCTCGACCTTCGAGCTGGCGACCGAGCTCGTCGCCGCGGCGTCGTTGGAGCAGCTCGTGTCGGCCCGCTACCCTCTCATCCGCCATGAGGAGGCCGTCCGCCACGCAGCAGAGGCCGGCCGGCGGGGAGCGGTGAAGGTGGTCTTCGATCTACGGCGGCGCGACGACGCTCGCGCCGGTACCGACTGGCGCCATGGGGAGCAGGCCCTCGGATGAGCCGCCGTCCCGGGTTCGTCCTCGAGGTCGACCGCTCGACGCCGCCGCTTCTGTTCTGGCACGGCGAGCAGTTCCGCACCGAGCGCCTGCCGACGGGCAGCCGCGTCGTCTATCCCGCTGAGGCGGTCCCGGCGCTCGAGGACCCCGACGCCGAGATCCGTCACGCCCTCGAGCACCCCCTCGGCGAGTCGCCGCCGCTCTCGGCGCTGCTGCGGCCGGAAATGCGGCTGACCATCGCCTTCGACGACGTCTCGCTGCCGCTCCCGCCGATGCGCGCCCCGGATGCGCGCCAGCGGGTGATCGAAGCCGTCCTTGACGCCGCCGCCTCGGCCGGGGTCGACGACGTCGTCCTCATCGCCGCCTTGGCGCTGCACCGGCGGATGACCGACGACGAGCTGCGCCACGCCCTCGGCAACCGCGTCTTCGACGCCTTCGCCCCTCACGGGCTGTTGCTGCAGCACGACGCCGAGGACCCCGACGGGATCGTCTCGCTCGGTGTCACCGAGCAGGGCGAGGACGTCGAGATCAACCGCCGCGCCGCCGAGAGCGACCTCCTTGTCTACGTCAACATCAACCTCGTGGCGATGGACGGGGGCCACAAGTCGGTCGCCACCGGCCTGGCGAGCTACAACTCGATCCGCCACCACCACAACGTGCGGACGATGCAGCACTCCCGCTCGTTCATGGACCGCCATCGCTCGGAGCTGCACAGCTCCAACTGGCGGATGGGGCGCCTCATCGCCGAGTCCGGACCGCGGATCTTCCAGATCGAGACGACGCTCAACCTCGACACCTTCCCGAGCCAGTTCAGCTTCCTGCAAAAGCGCGAGTGGGAGTGGTCGCTTCGCGACCGTGCCGGCTTCGCCGCCACGAGGGCCGCGCTCGATCACACGCCGCCGGCGATGGCGCGCCAGATCTTCCAGTCGATCCGCTCCCCGCACGCGATGACCTCGGTGCAGGCCGGCGAGGTCGAGGCGGTGCACGACTCGGCGCTCGGGCATCTCTTCGCCGAGCAGCTGGTCGCAGTCGAGGGGCAGGCCGACGTTCTCACGATGGGGCTGCCCTACATCTGCCCGTACAACGTCAACTCGATCATGAACCCGATCCTTGTCGCCTGCCTCGGGCTCGGGTACTTCTTCAACCTCTATCGCGGCAACCCCCTCGTGCGCCGCGGCGGGGTGGCGATCATCTCGCACCCGACGCCGTGGGCCTTCCACCCGGTGCACCACCCCTCGTACATCGACTTCTTCGAGGA
>DAHUZG010000405.1 GCA_027306715.1 Acidimicrobiaceae bacterium | reverse complement strand
CCGAAGATCGACGGGCTGGCGATGTCGATCCGCTACGAGCGGGGCCGGCTCGTGCAGTCGGCGACGCGCGGCGACGGCAGCGTCGGCGAGGACGTCACCGACAACGTCCGAACGGTGCGCGACGTTCCCGAGCAGCTGAGCCTCTCTCCCGAGGAGACGCCCGACGTGCTCGAGGTGCGCGGCGAGATCTATCTTCCTGTACGCGAGTTCGAGAAGCTGAACGAGCGGCAGCTGGCGGCGGGCAAGCCGCCGTTCGCCAACCCGCGCAACTCAGCAGCGGGATCCTTGCGCCAGAAGGATCCTCAGGTCACCGCCACGCGGCCGCTCGCCTTCTGGGGCTACCAGATCGGCGTGGTCGACGGCGGGCTCGCCGGCCCCGGCGGCTCGGCGCTGAGCACGCACTGGGAGTGCCTCGAGCTGATCCGCCGTGCCGGGCTGCCGGTCAATCCCGAGGCGCGCCGGGTGGAGAGCCTCGAGGAGGTCAACGCCTTCTGCGCTCACTGGCTCGAGCACCGTCACGACCTCGCCTACGAGATCGACGGGGCAGTGGTGAAGCTCGACGATCTCGATCTGCAGCGTGCCGTCGGAGCGACCTCGCACGCTCCTCGCTGGGCGATCGCTGTCAAGGTCCCGCCCGAGGAGCGGACCACACGGCTCGAGGAGATCCTGATCTCGATCGGGCGGACGGGGCGCGCCACCCCTTTTGCCAAGCTGACGCCGGTCTTCGTCGGTGGCTCGACGGTCTCGCTGGCGACGCTGCACAACGAGGACCAGGTTCGCCTGAAAGACGTCCGCCCGGGCGACACCGTCATCGTGCGGAAGGCAGGCGACGTCATCCCCGAGGTGGTCGCGCCCGTCCTTGCCAGCCGCCCCGACACCAGCGTGCCGTGGCTCTTCCCGACGAGATGCCCCTCCTGCGGCGAGCCGCTCGTCCGCCTCGAGGGCGAGGCGGCGACGCTCTGCTTGAACAGCCAGGAGTGCCCAGCTCAGCGCGTGCAGCGACTCGCCCACTTCGCCTCCCGGGCGGCGATGGACATCGAGGGTCTCGGCGAGCAGCGCGTCCACCAGCTCGTCGGCGCCGGCCTGCTGCGCGACGTCGGAGACATCTACTCGCTCTCGGTCGATCGCCTTCTCGAGCTCGAGGGCTTCGCCAAGGTCTCGGCGGCCAACCTCGTCGCCGCCATCGACGCCTCGCGCCGGCGGGGCCTCGCCCGGCTGCTCGTCGGCCTCTCGATCGAGCATGTCGGCGCCACGATCTCGACGACGCTGGCGCGCAGCTTCGCCTCGCTCGACGAGCTGACAGAGGCGAGCGAGGCGGACCTGGCGGCGATCGACGGGGTCGGCCCGACGATCGCCGCCAGCGTGGTGGCGTTCTTCGGCCAGGAGGAGAACCGGGCGCTCGTCGAGCGCCTCCGCGGTGCCGGCGTCAGCCTCGACGGCGCCCGGCCCGCTGGCGAGGAGCGGGTCCGCCAGGTGCTCGCCGGCAAGTCGGTCGTCGTCACCGGCACGCTCGAGGGCTTCAGCCGGGAGGAAGCAGAGGCGGCGGTGACCGCCCGGGGCGGCAAGTCGCCGGGGTCGGTCTCGGCCAAGACCTACGCCGTCGTCGTCGGCGCTGACCCGGGAGCGGCCAAGCTCACCAAGGCAGAGTCACTCGGCATCGCCACCCTCGACGAGGATGGGTTCCGCCGTCTGCTCGAGACCGGTGAGCTCTACTCGTGAGCGCACCGGCGTGAGCACGGAGCCCGGCCCGCCTGCCCGCGCCGCTGTGGCGATCCGCCGGCGAGACTCGGGCGACTTGGCGCCGCTGACAGCGATCGTCGAACGGGCGCACGCCGAGCGAGGCTACCCGGCCGTGCTTCCCGCCGACCTCGTCGCCTGGCTGGGCGCGGCACGCTTCAAAGCCTCGTTCGTCGCGGTCGAAGGCGACGAGGTGATCGGCCAGGTGAGCATCGCCGCCGCCGCCGGCGACGCCGCGGAGGCGGCGTGGAGCGAGGCGCTCGGCGTCGGCAGCGAGCAGCTGGCAGCGGTCAAGCGCCTCGTCGTCGACCCGAGCCGGGAAGGCCGGGGCGCAGGGCGCGCACTGCTCGAAGCCGCCGTCGGGGCGGCGCATGCCGGCGGGCGCTGGCCCGTGCTCGACGTGCACGACCGCGAGTCGCGTGCCGTCGAGCTCTACGAGGCAGCGGGCTGGCGCCTCGTCGCCCGTCTCGTCGTGCCACCCGGGGCCGGCATCGAGTGCGCCACCCTGCCGGTGCGCTGCTACGCCGGGCCGCCGCCACCCCGGCCGTGAGGGGTCGGCTCGGGCTGCAGGGAGGTCCCGGCTGTAAGGTCGGTACCGGCTGTAGGGAGGTCCCGGCTGTAAGGTCGGTGCCGGCTGTAGGGTCGGCCCCGTGCGCTTCAGTGTCTGGCCATCGACCTCACAGAGCTTCGAGGACCTGACCGAGGTGGCGGCGCACGCGGCCGCCACCGGTTGGGACGGGATCTGGGTCGCCGACCACTTCATGACCTCCTCGGGCGGGCTTGACGAGCCGGTGCTCGAGTGCTTCAGCGTGCTCGCCGGGCTGGCGACGAGCGTGGCGCGGGTGCGCCTCGGCTCGCTCGTCGCCGGCAACACCTACCGCCACCCGGCGGTGCTCGCCAACATCGCCGCCACGATCGACCAGCTCTCCGGCGGGCGCTTCGTGCTCGGCATCGGCGCCGGCTGGCAGGAGAACGAGCACCGCGCCTACGGGATCGAGCTGTTCGACGCGCCGACGCGGCTCGCTCGCCTCGACGAGGCCTGCGCCGTGCTGCACGGCCTGCTCGGGGAGCACCGGGCGAGCTTCTCGGGCCGTCATTACCACCTCGACGACGCCCCGATGGAGCCGAAGCCGCTCCAGCAGCGGATGCCCCTCCTCGTCGGCGGGGGCGGCGTCAAGGTGACGCTGCGGATCGTCGCCCGCTGGGCGGACGAGTGGAACACATGGGGCCTTCCTGACGTGCTCGCCACCAAGTCGGGCATCCTCGAGCAGCACTGCCGCGCCCTCGGGCGTGACCCCTCCGAGATCGCCCGCTCGGCGCAGGTGATCGTCGACCTCGACGGCGGCGAGCCCTTCGCCCGGCCGCTCCCGCAGGTCTCGATCGGCGTGGCTGAGATGCAGGACCTGCTCGGCGCCTACGTCGGGGCCGGCGTCGGCGAGTTCGTCCTGCCTGATTGGAACCTCGGGACCGGGACGCGGCGGCGTGAGGCGCTCGACCGCTTCCTCGGCGAGGTGGCTGCTCCTTTCCGCGCCCGCAGCTGATCGCTCGGCCCCGCCTCGGGCGGGTCTCAGCCCTTCACTGCTGCGTCGAAGCGGTTCGCACGCAGATAACGCTGGAACACGAAGAACATGATGGCGACCGGGACAGTGGTCAGCATCGCTGCGGCGAGCTTCAGCGGGAACTCGTTGCCGGCAGACAAGCCGCCGTTGACGACGTTGGCGAGCCCGGTCGTGAGCGTGAAGTATTGCGGCGACACCGTGGCAACGAGGAAGAACGCGTACTGGTTCCAGGCACCCTGGAAGGAGAGAATAGCTAGCGTGATCAGCCCCGGTCGCACTATCGGAAGGACTATTCGCCAGTAGGTCGTGAACGTGCCTGCGCCGTCGATGCGTGCCGCTTCCTCCAAGGCGAGCGGCACCTGCAAGAAGAACTGCCGCATTATGTAGATGCCTGTGGCGTCGATCAGCATCGGCAGGATCATCCCCGGATAGCTGTTGAAGATCCCGAGCTGCTTGATGATGAGGAATTGCGGGATGAGAAGCACCACGCCGGGAACGGCGAGCGTGGCGACGACGAGGCCGAAGACGAGTCGCCTCCCGCGGAAGTCGAGACGTGCCAGCGCGTAGCCGGCGAGGCTGTCGAGGAAGACGCGCCCGGCGGTGATGAAAAGGGACACGATGAGGCTGTTCAGCATCCAGCGGGGAAAGTCGGCAACGGCGGCGGCGTTGCCGAGGCCGAGGACCTCCTGCCACGCCGCTACCGTCGGCGGGTGCGGGATCAGCGAGAGGCCGTTGGCGGTGGCATCGCCGTCGGTCTTGAACGAGTTGGCGATCTGCAGCAGGAACGGACCGACGAAGATCGCGGCGAACACGACGAGCAGCGCGTAGGAGAGCACGCGCCGCGGGGCCGAACGGCGGGCACGTGAGCTCATCGCGTCAGGTCTTCTTTGACGAACCGGCGCTGGACGACGGTGAGGATCACGATCAGGGTGAAGAGGAGGAAGGCGATCGCTGCTCCTTGGCCGAATGCGTTGTCCTGAAAGCTCACGTAGTAGGAGAGGTACGCGGGCGTGTAGGTGGACTGGTTGTACGGTCCGACGAGGGTCACCTGGTCGAACAGCTGCCACGTCCCGATGAACCCCAGGGTCACGACGAGCACGAGCGCAGGGCGCAGCATCGGAAGCGTCACCCTCCGGAATCGCTGCCACGGTGACGCGCCGTCGATCTCGCTCGCCTCCTCGACCTCCGCCGAGATGCCTTGGAGGGCTGCGAGGAACAGCAGCATGAAGGTGCCCGACGTCGTCCAGGTGAGGAGGATGATCAGCACGCACATCCCGAACGACGGCCCTGCCAGCCACTGCCAGAGGCTGATGCCGAGGAAGAGGTGGTTCGACCAGGCCGGCGGGGTGTGGATCCCGAGGTTGGCGAGAATCACCGTGAAGATGCCGCGGCTGTCGTACAGCCAGTTCGGACCCTTGACGCCTACCAGGCCGAGAATCTGGTTCACCGCCCCTGAGCTCTGGAACAAGAAGATGAACACGGTAGTGATGGCGATCGAGCTCGTCACCGAGGGAAAGTAGAAGGCGAGGCGGAACAGGCCGCGACCCTTCAAGAAGCGGTTGTTGACGATCACCGCCAGCCACAGAGCGAGCGCCGTCTGCAGCGGCACCGTGAACAGCACGAAGTAGAGGTTGTCGCGCAGCGACGTTCCGAAGAGCTGCTGGTCGAGGCCGGGCTCGGTGAGCAGA
Source organism: Acidimicrobiaceae bacterium (assembly GCA_027306715.1). Classification (GTDB taxonomy): domain Bacteria; phylum Actinomycetota; class Acidimicrobiia; order Acidimicrobiales; family Bog-793; genus DAHUZG01. Next base: position 10,343 of record DAHUZG010000405.1, on the reverse strand, counting down.
GCGGCGTAGTTCGAGAAGCCGACTCGCTGGACCGTGCCAGCAAAAGGACTCGTGACGCCCGACCAGTTGGTGAAGCTCACGTACAACGCCAACACGATCGGTACGACGAGGAAGAGCAGCAGGATCGCCAGCGCCGGGGTGACGAACAACCAGCCGTGCAGGTTCTGGCCTGCCGTCGAGCTGCCGCGGCGCCTGCTCCGGCGAAGACGCAGCCGGCGGCCGTGGTTGGTCGTTCCCGGAGCCGGCACAACCCGTGGCTCGGGCATGGGACGTGCAGCCATGCGGAACCGGTCCTTGCGAGGGCGGGGCGAGAAGGACTGCTCCCTGTCACCGCCGCGGCAGTTGGCGAGCAGACGCCGGCCAGCGGCCGCCGAAGCCATCCGGCCCGGCGGCCGCTGCCGGCCCTGGGGGAGCTAAGGCCGAAGCAGCGCCTCGGCGTTGGACTGAAGCTGTTGGAGCATCGTCGCCGGGTCCGCCCCGCCGGTCGCCAGGTTGGCGACCTGGGAGTCGAACTGACCCTGCACGGTCGAGAACCCCACGGTCGGAACGGGCGCCATCGCGTACGGCGTGCCGGCTACAAAGGCGGCAACCGACGGGTTCGCCTTGGCGTACGCCTGGGCGGCGGCGTTGCGCGAGGGGAGGACGCCGAAGGCGTTGGCGAACTTGAGCTGCTGGGCGAAGGAGGTGAGGAACTTCACGAAGTTCACGGCTGCGGCCGTGTTCTTGCTCGCCGAGGGGATGCCCCAGCAGTTCGTGAAGGTGAGCGTTCCCTTCTTGCCACTCGGTCCAGCCGGCATCGGGACCGCTTCCCACTTGACGCTCGGGTAGCTCGACTTCATCGCTCCGATGATCCAGTTGCCCTCGGTGGCCATCGCCGCCTTGCCGAGGCCGAACGCCTCCCCGGCCCACCCGGAGGACTGCTGCGGCGGGAAGGCGAGGATGCCCTGCTTGGCCATCGACTGCACGAACTGCAGTGCCTGGAGGTTCTGCGACGAGTCGAACGTGAACTTCGTGTCCTGCTTGTTCATGTAGGAGCCGCCGTTCTCGGCAAAGAACGCTCCGAGGCGATCGAGGGTGTTCCCGACGTCGAGCCCGACGACACCGTTGCGGGTGAGTGCCTTGGCATCAGCCTCGAGCTGGCTCCAGTTCGTGGGGGGCGCCCCGAGACCGGCAGCCTTCCACATCGTGGTGTTGATCTCGAGGGCCAGGTTGGAGAAGTCCTTCGGCACGCAGTACCACGTCTTGTCGAGCGTGTACGCCTTGACAAGCGCAGGGTAGAAGTCCTTGGCCGGCGCCACGAGCGGTGCGTAAGGCAGAAGCTCACCCTGCTTGGCAAAGGTCTCGAGCTGCTGCGAGCCGAGATAGAAGACGTCCGGGGGCGTGCCACCGGCGAAGGCCTCGTCGAGCTGCTGGGTGAAGTTCGATGCCGGGATGACATCCACCTTGTTGTGAGACTTCTTCCCCCACGCCGCTGCAGCCGCCTTCACGGCCGCGGTCTCCGCGGGCCCCGAAGAGCCGAACATGAGCGTGAGCTTGACCCCGCTGGTCTTACCCGTGAGGGTGACCTTGCCCGCCGGCGTAGCATGCGCCGAGGCGAACGCCCCGGTTGTCACCCCCGTGACCAGTGCTCCTGCGAGCGTCAGCGACGCCAACACTTTGGTTCCTCTCATGGCACTTCTCCCTTTCTTGTCGTAGCAACTTCGGCTTGCATCCGAGGCGAGGCGGGCGCTGCAGGCGCCCCTCGGCGGTCCTCTCGCTCGCCGCTGCTCACACGGACCACGAGGCGGGGCGGGAGCAGCAGGCGAGCCGGCCGGACCTGCTCGCCGGAGAGCACGGCGAGCAGTGTCTCGACGAGCTGGTTGGCGACCGCCTCGATCGGCTGCCGGAGGCTCGACAGCCCTGGACGGATCACCGATGCGACGGGGCTGTCGTCGAAGCCGACGACCGAGACCGCGTGGCCGGGCCGCCAGCCGCGGTCCTCGATCGCCCGCATCGCCCCGATCGCCATCGCATCGCTCACGCAGACAAAGGCTGTCGGCGGACGCGCGCTCTCGAGCAGCTGCGCGGCGAGGGTTCTGCCCGAGGCGATCCCGTCCTCGGCGCGGGCGAGAAGCCCGTTTGTCGCCAGCCGCAGCCGCCCCGCCTCTCTCTCCCAGCCGGCGAGGCGGTCGTCTCCGACGCCACTGCCCTCGTGGACGCCGAGAAAGGCGATCCGCCTGTGACCGAGCCGCGCGAGGTGGGTGACGGCCTCGGCCGTGCCACGCGCGCCGTCAACGTCCACCCAGCTGTGCTTGGCGCCGCGTCGCGACCAGGGTCGCCCGAAGGCGACGAAGAGGGCGCCCCGGGCGAGCAACCAGTCAGGCCGCGCGTCGACATGATGGGTGTTGGTGAGGATGAAGCCGTCGATGGCATGGCGGCGCAGCAGGTCGTCGTAGATGCTGATCTCGTCGTCGTCGTCCTCTGCTGAGAAGGTCAACAGGTCATACCCGTTCGATCTCGCGGAGTCACAGAGCGCGTGCAGGAGGCGGTCGAGCACACCCCCGGTACCGTTGTGAGCGCTCGGAAGCAGGCGGCAGCCGATGACACGGGTCGCCCGCGTCCGAAGCGAGCGAGCTGCCTGGTTCGGTCGGTAACCAAGCTGCTCGATCGCCGAGGTCACGGCGGCGAGGGTGGCAGGGCGCAGCCGGTGCGGCGCGTTGACGGCATTGGAGACGGTCTGGCGCGAGACGCCGGCACGGTCCGCCACCATCCCGATCGTCGGTCGGCGAGAGGGCGCAACATCGCCGGCGGCGCTCATCGCTCCCCTCGCGCACCATCCACCGCAGCCCCCCGTCACAGCCGTGCCCGACCGCCATATGAACGATCATATGAACGTTCATGTGAACGATCTAAAATGACGCCGCCATCATTGCAGATCCGTGACCGACTCGCTAGGGTGGCCGAGGAATTTTTCGCGAGCAGGCGGCCCATGACCATCGAGGAGTCCCATCCGCTCACAGCCGACTCGGAGCACCCCCTTCCTGTCCGTCTGCTGCAACCACATCTGAACGGGCTCGTCGCAGCCTTCGCCGCTCCCGCGATGTGCCTTTCCGCGGCGGACGGTCAGATCCGCCGTGGCGGCGTCGCCGGGTTCTGGGTGCAGGACCGGCGCGCCATCTCTGAGCTCGTTCTGAGCGTGGACGGCGACGAGCCGACCTTCTTGAGCCGCGCCCTCGTCGGAGGCGCCGGCAACCGCTTCGAGGGGGCCTGCTTCAACCTCGGGAGCGCCACCCCGGACCCGACCCTGCTCGTGACCCGTAGCCGACAGGTGCGTGACGGTGGCCTCGACGAGCAATACGTCGTCCGGTCCTACGACCGGGGGCCGGTGAGGTTCCGCCTCGTGCTGAGAGCAGCGGCGGACCTCGCCGAGATGGCAGAGGTGAAGTCCGGGGCGCGACCGGCGCCGCTGCCGGCGCTGCCTGCGCCTTCGGGGCTGCGCTGGAGCGGCCGCAAAGGCGCCGCCGTCGTCCTCGCCGCCGATCCGGCTCCGCATGCCGTCGACCCTGACCGCGGGCGCCTCTCGTGGGACCTCGACGTCGAGCCTGACGGGGCTCTGACCGTCTCGCTTCGCGCCTCGCTGGTCGGCGAGGGCGCGGTCGCGTCGGTGGTCCGGCAGCCGGGCGGCGGGCTGGTCTCGCTCCGCGCGCCGCTCGTGCAGGCGGTCGATCCCCGGCTCGGGCGCTTCCTCGAGCGGAGTGTGGCGGACCTCGACTCGCTCCGCCTCGTCACCTCCGAGCGACCGGAGGACGTCTTCCTCGCCGCCGGCGTGCCCTGGTTCCTGACCCTTTTCGGACGGGACTCGATCTGGGCGGCGCGCATGCTGCTCCCGCTCGGGACCGAGCTCGCTCTCGGCACGCTGCGAACCCTGGCAGCCTGCCAGGGCCGTGCTCACGACAGCCGCACCGGCGAGGAGCCCGGCAAGATCCTGCACGAGCTGCGGGCGGCGGCGGCGAGCCATGAGCTGTGGCGCAGCAGCGGGAGCGGGCGGCTCGACCTGCCGTCGGCCTACTACGGGACGGTCGACGCTTCGCTGCTCTGGGTCTGCCTGCTGCACGATGCGTGGATGTTCGGTGCCGGCGAGGCGGCGGTCGAGCGGCTGCTCGCGCCGATGCTCCGGTGCCTTGTCTGGCTCGGCGATGCCCTCGAGGCCGGGGACGGCTTTGTCAGCTACGTCGACAAGTCAGGAAACGGGCTCTCCAACCAAGGCTGGAAGGACTCCCACGACGGCATCCAATTCCGCGACGGCCGGATCGCTGCTGCGCCGTTGGCGCTCTGCGAGGTGCAGGCCTACGCCTACGAGGCCGCCGTCAGCGGCGCCCGCCTGCTCGATGCCTTCGGCCGCTCCGGCTCTGCGCGTCTCGTCGAGCTCGCCGCGTCGCTCGCCGAGCGGTTCCGCCGCCGCTTCTGGGTGGAGGACGATCACGGTCCCTATCCTGCGGTCGCCATCGACGGGAGCGGGGAGGCGGTCGACTCGCTCGCCTCGAACATCGGCCACCTGCTCGGAACCGGACTCCTCGCCGCCGGTGAGGAGCAGCTCGTCGCCCGCCGTCTCGGCAGTCCCGAGCTCGACTCGGGGTTCGGACTGCGCACGCTGGCGACGTCGGCGGCCGGTTTCAACCCGCTCAGCTATCACGGAGGCTCGGTCTGGGCTCACGACACGGCGATCGCCGTTGCCGGCCTCACCCGCGCCACCGGCGACGCCGCGCGTCTGACGGCGGCCTCCCTGATCGAGGGCCTCCTCGCCGCGGCTGAGTCCTTCGAGCACCGCATGCCCGAGCTGTACGGCGGCCACGCTCGACTCAGCCGAGGCGGCCCGGACCCTTACCCCGCCTCGTGCCGGCCCCAGGCCTGGTCGGCTGCCTCGTCAGTGGCCGTGCTCTCCTGCCTGCTCGGCCTGCGCCCCGATCTGCCGGCTCGACGCGTGCGTCTCGCGCCTCTCGAGAGTGAGGTCTGCCTCGCGGCGGTGAGCGGGCTGCGCCTCGGGCACCACGAGCTCTCGCTCCGCCTCGACCGCGAGGGTTCGGTCGAGGTGGCCGGCATCCCGGCCGAGATCGAGGTCGTCGTCGAGCGCTGACGGTGTGGTTGCAGCCTCGCCGAACGGCCCGCCCGAGCGCGCCGAAGCGACGGCCGGCGACCTGCGCTGTCCCGGTGCCCCGATGGGCGCGGGCGGGCCCTCGCTCAGCGTGCCGGTACGGCCCGCTCCATGACGACGAAGTCCCGTCCCTGGCGCCAGTGCGGCAGGACAGCCGTCACCTCGAAGCCGAGCGAGGCGTGAAAGCCCTGCGCCGCTCCGTCAGCGAGGGTCTCGACGCGGACCGTGTCACAGCCGCGTTCGGACGCCAAGCGCTCGATGAAGCGCATCAGCTGGCTGCCGACGCCGCGGCGGCGGGCGTCGCGGCCGACGACGAGGCGGGCGACGTGGAGCACGGACGGGCGGACCGACCCCGAGGCGACCCCGACCACCGTGGCGCCGCTCGGACGGCTCCCGGCGCCTGCGCCGCTGTCGCCGTCGCTCCCGTCGCCGCCGCCGTCGCTGCTGCCGATGCCGGCGCGGGCGACGGCCCAGAAGGCCTCGTCGGGGGTGAATCCGGGCCCCCACTGCGTCGTCGAGCAGCAGAGCCATTCCTCGTCGAACCAGGCCTGCTCGTCGGGCGCCGGACGGCGGGTGAGCGAGAGCTCGAGCTCGAGCCCGCCACGTCCGAGGACCGCCGGACGGCCGAGACGTGCCTCCGCGACCGGGTGCCACGGCCGGCGCGGCGAGGAGTGGTCCTGCTCGAGGAGGGTGACCGTGTCGATGACGACCTCGGCGCGGTAGGCGCCGAGGTCCTCGACGAGGCGGGCGGCGCGGGCGGCGTCGGCGTCGCCGGTGAGGGTGAGATGCGGCACGAACGGTCGCTGCTGGCGCCCGGCCGGCGGCTCGAGCGGGCCGGTCCCGAGCGACCGGCGGAGGTCCTCGAGCTCCTCGTCAGCCCCGTCGACGGCGAGGAACACGACCGGCGTGCGAGGGGCGAAGGTGCGCGGCGGCCCGAGCTTCAGCCGCAGCGGCCCGGCCGTCCCGGCGCCGCGGCGCAGCAACGGGGCGAGCTCGGGCTGGCGCGCCGGTGCCACGTTGCGCGGCGCGAGGACGGTGACGTGGGGGTCGATCCGCCCGAGGCTCGCGGAGGCGAGCGCCCGGCGGAGGCCGTCGATCTCGTCACGCCACGGCGGTGGAACGAGCAGCGCCACGAGATAGCGCCGGCGCCCGCCGGCCCCGGAGCCGCTTTCCGGGGCTGCCCTCACGTTGCGACGTCCGCCTCCCAGTACTCGAGCGTGGCTCGCTCCTCGCCATGGTCGCGGCGCCAGCGGGCCTCCGCCTCGCGCAGCTCCACCCTGCGGATCTTGCCCGAGATCGTCTTCGGCAGCTCGACAAAGGCGAGGCGGCGGACCCTCTTGTACGGCGGCACGCGGTCGCGCACGAACCCGAAGATGCTCGCCGCCAGCTCGGCCGAGGGCTCGCTTCCCGCCACGAGTGCCACATAGGCCTTCGGTACCGACAGCCGGAGCGCGTCGGGCGACGGCACCACGGCCGCCTCGGCTACCGCCTCGTGCTCGATGAGCACGCTCTCGAGCTCGAACGGCGAGACGCGGTAGTCCGAGGACTTGAAGACGTCGTCGGCACGCCCGACATAGGTGATGTAGCCGTCGGCGTCGATGCTGGCGATGTCGCCTGTGCGGTAGTGACGCTGCGGCCGTTCGAGCGCGCCGGCGCGGGCGACGCGGTAGCCCGCCATCACGCCGCGGCCGCCGTCAGCGAGATCGACGGAGATCTCTCCGTCGCCGGCGACCGCCTCACCGGCACCCGCACCGCCCGCCGGGAGCGGGTCGAGCAGGGTCACCCGGTATCCCGGCAGCGCCCGCCCCATAGAGCCCGGCTTGACCGGCTGGCCCGGCGTGTTGCCGACGACCGCCGTCGTCTCGGTCTGGCCGAAACCGTCGCGCACGGTGATCCCCCACGCCTGGCGGACGCGCTCGATCACCTCGGGATTGAGCGGCTCCCCGGCGCTCACGGCCTCGCGCAGCTGCACCTGCCAGTCCCCGAGCGGCTGCTGGATGAGCATCCTCCACACCGTCGGCGGAGCGCAGAATGTCGTCACCTGGCACCCCACGAGCACGTCGAGCAGAGCACGGGCGTCGAAACGCGCGTAATTGTACGCGAGCACGGTGGCGCCGGCGTTCCAGGGGGCGAAGAAGCTCGACCAGCCGTGCTTGGCCCAGCCCGGCGAGGAGACGTTGAGGTGGGTGTCGCCCGGCCTCAGACCGATCCAGTACATCGTCGAGAGATGACCGACGGGCGCGCTGTAGTGCGTGTGCTCGACGAGCTTCGGCTGCGCTGTCGTGCCGGAGGTGAAGTAGAGCATCAAGAGCTCGTCAGCGGCCGTCGCCGCCGGCTCGAACGCGGAGCTGTCGTGCTCCGCCGCCGGCAGGTAGTCGAGCGCCGGCTGTGCGCCCCCGGCGGCCGCGAGCTCGTCGGCAGCGAGCCCGGCGGCGGCAGAGGGCCCAACCAGGACTCGCCGGATCGCGGGCGCCAGGACAGCGAGCCGCGCGGCGTCGGCGGCCGCCGCCACGACGTGGCGGACGGCGCCGCGCTCGCAACGGTCGAGCAGCTCGCGAGCAGAGATCAGCGTCGCCGTCGGGACGACGACGGCGCCCAGCTTGGCGCAGGCCAGGGAGATCTCCCACAGCTCGGGGGTGTTCCCGAGCATCAGCATCACCGAGTCGCCGCGCCGCACACCGTGCTCGGCGAGCCACGCCGCCACCCTCGTCGAGCGCCGAGCCAGCTCGGAAAAGCTGAGCCGGCGCTCGCTGCCGTCGTCCTCGACGACGCGCAGCGCGGCGGCGTCGTTGCCCTCCGCCAGAGCGTCGAACCAGTCGCTCGCCCAGTTGATCCCGGTCAGCTCCGGCCAGGAGAACCCGGCGCGTGCGGCGTCGTAGTCGAGGCGGTGCTCGAGCAGGAAGTCACGCGCCGCTCGAAAGGTCCTCGTGACGGCCCGGTCGGTCAAGGCGTTCGGCCGCGGCTCAGACGCTGGCGCCGGCCGCCTCGAGGCGCGCCCGCGCCCGGCGAGCGCGGGCGAGCGCGGAGTCGGGCTCGAGCAGGGCGAGCATGGCTGGCGAGGGACTGACAAGTGCCGGGGCGCCCGGCAGCTCTGCTGCAGCTGCGGTCTCGCCGGCGTGCCCGGCCGGTGCCGCGCCGCTGCCGGGGGTGCCCGGCGGCGCGCCGCCGCCGGCGGCGAGCTCAGCCCCCGAGGAGTCGAGGGCGCGGCGGGCGCGCTCGACGTCGATCTCGGCGCCGAGCTCGGCGACGCTCGCGAGGATGACGACGCCGGCGCGGTCGACCTGCACGACGCCCCCGTGCACGGCGACGCGCAGCTCCTGGCCGCTTCCCTCCTCGGGCGGGCGCGTCCCGCCGGCACCGGGCCCCGCACTGTGGCCGGCGCCAGAGGCGGCAGCCCCCGTCCCGCCGCCACCGACGACGCTCAGGCGGGCGACGGTGATGTCGACCGCTGCGACGTAGTCCTCGTGGGCGGCGAGGAAGGAGATCTCGCCCTCGTCGGTGCGCATCGTCACCTCGTCCACCTGCCCGGAGAAGAGCACCCGCTCGGGGGTGACGAGCTCGACGTGGAAGGGGGTGGGCACTAGCTCGCCAGCTGTTGCGCCTTGGCGCGCACGTCGTCGACGCCTCCGACGTTCAAGAAGGCCTGCTCGGGAACGTCGTCGAGCTCGCCTCCGAGGAGCGCCTCGAAGCTGCGCACCGTCTCGTCGATCGGCACGAAGACGCCGGGCTGGCCGGTGAAGACCTCGGCGACGAAGAACGGCTGGGAGAGGAAGCGCTGGATCTTGCGAGCCCGGGTGACCGTCAACCGGTCCTCCTCAGAGAGCTCGTCGAGACCGAGGATGGCGATGATGTCCTGGAGCTCGTTGTAGCGCTGCAGCACCGCCTTGACGTTCTGGGCGCAGTTGTAGTGCCGATCGCCGACGATCTCGGGGGCGAGGATGGTGCTGGTCGAGGCGAGCGGGTCGACCGCCGGGTAGATGCCGAGCGCGGCGATCTGGCGGGAGAGCTCGGTCGTGGCGTCGAGGTGGGCGAAGGTCGTGAACGGTGCCGGGTCGGTGTAGTCGTCGGCGGGGACGTAGACCGCCTGCAGCGAGGTGATCGAGCGCCCCTTGGTCGAAGTGATCCGCTCCTGCAGCTGCCCCATCTCCTCGGCAAGGGTCGGCTGGTAGCCGACGGCGGAGGGCATCCGCCCGAGCAGGGTCGAGACCTCCGAGCCTGCCTGCACGAAACGGAAGACGTTGTCGATGAACAGCAGCACGTCCTGGTTCTTCACGTCGCGAAAGTACTCCGCCATCGTGAGCGCCGAGAGGCCGACGCGAAGTCGCACGCCCGGCGGCTCGTCCATCTGGCCGTAGACGAGGGCGGTCTTCTCGATGACCCCCGACTCCTTCATCTCGAGCCAGAGGTCGGTGCCCTCGCGGGTGCGCTCGCCGACGCCAGCGAAGACCGAGACGCCGCCGTGCTGGGTGGCGACGCGACGGATCATCTCCTGGATGAGAACCGTCTTGCCGACGCCGGCGCCGCCGAAGAGGCCGATCTTGCCACCTTGCACGTACGGCTCGAGCAGGTCGATGACCTTGATGCCGGTCTCGAACAGCTGACGGCGCGGCTCGAGCTCGTCGAAGGGGGGCGGGTCGCGGTGGATCTCCCAGCGCTCGGCGACCTCGCCGATGTCGTCGGTGTCGAGCGGCTGGCCGATGACGTTGAAGACGTGCCCGAGCACGACGTCGCCGACAGGGACCGTGATCCCGCGGCCGGTGCTGCGCACGATGGCGCCGCGCTGGAGCCCGTCGGTCGCCTTGAGGCAGATGCAGCGGACGCGGCCCTCGCCGATCTGCTGGGCGACCTCGGCGACGATCGTCTGGCGCTGGCCCTCGAGCTCGAGCTCGATCTCGAGGGCGATGTTGATCTCGGGCAGGGCGTGCGGCGGGAATTCGACGTCGACGACCGGACCGGCGATGGCGACGACCCGGCCCTCCTCGGTCACCGGCGCCGCGGTGCTGGCGTGGGTGGGCTCCTCGACGGTGGTCATGCGCTCTGCTCCTCGTGCACTGTCGGCTCCTCGCGCTCCGGCTCGGCGGAGGCTTGGTCGTGGCGGGCCTGGCGAAGCGCCTCGGCACCGCCGACGATCTCCATGATCTCGGTGGTGATGGTCTCCTGGCGGGCTCGGTTCATCGCCCGCCGGTAGGTGGTGATCAGATCCTCCGCGTTC
>DAHUZG010000379.1 GCA_027306715.1 Acidimicrobiaceae bacterium | reverse complement strand
CCGACGAGGAGCTCGCCGCCACGGCGTGATGCCGTGGCGGCACGACCCGGCCGCCGCAGGTGGTAGCATCGTTGCGCCACGCGGGGTCCATGCCCGCGGAGCCGAAGACATCCGGCGCGCCTGACGGCGCTCAAAGGGCTGGGCCCACCTGACGAGGCGACGATCGTGGCGGCCCTCGGGCCGGCGCGTGCGGTGTCCTCCTGGGCCCCCCCGTGGAAGGGACGTAGAGTGACAACCGGGCTCGATGACGTCCGCATGCATGAGCCGCGTCCCGAGAAGGTGGCAGCGGTCGAGGATGTGCGTAGCCGGCTGTCCTCGGCGAGTGCTGCGATTCTCACCGAGTACCGCGGCCTGCACGTGGCGCAGATGGCCGAGCTGCGACGGGCGCTCGCCGGCGCCGGCGGGACCTACAAGGTCTACAAGAACACCCTCGTCCGCCGAGCGGCGCGCGAGAGCGGTATCGATTTCCTCGAGCCGCTGCTCGAAGGACCGACGGCGATCGCTTTCGTCGAGGGCGACGTGGCCGCGGTCGCCAAGGTCCTCCGTGAATTCGCCCGCACTCACCCAGCGCTCGTGGTCAAGGGCGGACTCGTCGGCGCCAGCCTCGTCGATGCCCGCGGCGCCCAGGCGCTCGCTGACCTTCCGAGCCGCGAGCAGCTCCTCGCTCAGATCGCCGGCGTGATCGCCGCCCCGATGCAGCGCTTCGCGTCGTTGCTGGCGGCAGTTCCCCAGAAGCTCGCCTACGGACTGCAGGCGCTCATCGACGCCCGCACGGCAAGCGGCGAGGCCGCCGCCACCGACGCCGCCGCCACCGACGCCGCCGCCACCGACGCCGCCGCAGTGGACGAGCCTGCCGGGACAGCGGACGAGGGCGACACCGCCCCGGCCGGGAACCCCACCGAGGCCGCCGCCACCAGCTGACCGCACCGCCGGACGGCCGCCGCCGGCCGCGTAGCAAGAGAGCCACGACCGAGTCGATACGACGTAGCAGCGAGGGAAGGACGGACACGAGATGGCCACCAAGGAAGAGATCCTGGACGGCATCGCCGAGATGAGCGTGCTCGAGCTCTCCGAGCTCCTCAAGGAGTTCGAGGAGCGGTTCGGGGTCACCGCCGCGGCGCCGATGCTGGCGGCGCCGGTGCCGGCAGCCGGCGGCGGGGCCGTCGCCGAGGCCGAGGTCGAGGAGCAGGACGAGTTCGATGTCGTGCTCCTCTCTGCCGGCGACAAGAAGATCCAGGTCATCAAGGAGGTCCGGGCGCTCACGAGCCTCGGCCTCAAGGAGGCCAAGGACCTCGTCGACTCGGCGCCGAAGCCGGTTCTCGAGAAGGTCTCCAAGGAGGACGCCGAGAAGGCGAAGGCACAGCTCGAGGGTGCCGGCGCCGGCGTCGAGCTGAAGTAGTCGCCGTCAGGCGGCTCGACGGGTCCGCTCGGCCGCCCTCAGGAGGCCGCAGCAGGAATGGCACCAGGGAGCCTTGACTGCCCGGTGCCATTCCCGTACCCTCGGTGGAGCGCGCAGAACTGCGCGTTGTCTTCGGCGTCCCTGCGCGCCTATACTGAGGGGGCCGTGCCATCCCCCTATCCGACTGTCTTCCCATCCGCGTGGTGAGGCGCGCCTCGGCGCGCCCCGCGCCCGTGGCAGCGCTGTCTCTGCCGGCCCGCTCGTCCTGCACGCCCAGCACTCCGAAGGAGTGACCTTGCCTGCTCGTCC
>DAHUZG010000376.1 GCA_027306715.1 Acidimicrobiaceae bacterium | reverse complement strand
CGGCCCCGGGCGGCAGCGGGTCCGTGGCGCCGGGGCCTCCCATCCGGGTGCGGATCCACCCCGGGTCGACGGCGTTGACGATCACCTCCGGCCACCGCCGGGCGACAGCGAACGCCAGGGCGATGTCGGCCAGCTTGGAGTCGCAGTAGGCGGCTCCGGGGTCCCATGTCCGGCGCTCACGCTCGAGGTCGTCGAGGACGACCTCGCCCGTCTCCTGCAGGCCCGAGCTCAGGTAGACGAGCCGAGCAGGGGGCGCCATCAGCGCCGTCAGGACGTACGGAGCGACGACGTTGACCTGGAAGAGCCGCTCGACGCCGTCGACGGTGACCTCCCGGCGCTCGGCGTCGTGGCGGCCTATTCCGGCATTGTGGATGACGGCCTCGAACGGCCCGGCGGCGTTCGCGGCGGCGGCGAGGGCGCGCGTCTCCGCGAGCGAGGAGAGGTCGCCGACTACCACCGCGGCGACGCCGGGAAGAGCGGCGCGGGTCTCCTCGGCGCGACGCTCGTGGCGTGCGTGGGCGACGACGCGATGACCGCCGGCGAGAAGCTGGACGACGGTCTCGCGACCGATCCCGTCGCTCGAACCGGTGACAAGGACCGACGTCACGCGAGCTCCCTCCTGCTCGCGGGCCCCTGCACGCGAAGCGTCGCGACACTACGGCGAGCGGGCACCTGCCCGCCCCAGTCCCCGCCGAAGCTGTGCTCTTCGACGAGCCGACAAGCGCCCTTGACCCCGAGCTCGTCGGGGAGGTGCTGCAGGTGATGCGCGACCTCGCCGAGTCCGGGATGACGATGATCGTCGTCACCCACGAGATCGGCTTCGCACGAGAGGTCGGCGACTCTCTCGTCTTCATGGACGGCGGCGTCGTCGAGAAGCGCGGCATGGCTGGCGACGTCACGACAAGGGTGTGTGACGACAAGGAGAAATGTGCAAGTACCTGGTCTTGTGCCGGCAGGAGTGCACCAGGCGCCTTCGAACCTCGACCCTCGCCGCTCTCGTGCGCGGACCGGTCCCCGCCGCTAGCCTGACCGCCGGTGGGCAGCAGGACCGCTGTGGAGAGGCCGACGACCGTGAAGGCACTCAGCGCCGTCGGCGGCGACGTCGCCTCGGTGCTGCTCTTCGTCGCCCTCGGTCGTTCCGCCCACCACGACGAGCTGACCGCCGGGGGGATGGCGAGCACCAGCTGGCCGTTCCTCGCCGGGCTGGCCGGAGGGTGGCTCGCCGCCCGCGGCTGGCGCCGGCCGATGTCACTGCTGCCGACGGGCGTCTCGGCCACGGTCGGGTGCGTGGGGCTCGGGATGGTGCTCCGTGTCACCGCCGGTCAGGGCACCGAGCCGGCCTTCATCGCAGTCGCCGCCGCCTTTTTGGCATTCTTCCTGCTCGGCTGGAGGACCGCCGCCATCGGGATCGACCGCCTCCAGGCCCCCCGGGCCACGGCCTGAGGCCGTGCTCGCCGGGCGGCTGTCGCGGTAACGGGCGGCGACCGGGCGGCCGGCGGCAGGCCGCGCTCAGTCGTCCTCGCCGGCCCCCGCCCCCATCCGTTCCCGGATGGCGTTGACGACGGTCGGATCGAGAAGCGTCGTGACGTCGCCGAGGTCGCGGTTCTCCGCCACGTCGCGCAGCAGGCGCCGCATGATCTTCCCGCTGCGGGTCTTCGGAAGCTCGGGGGTGAGCAAGATCTGGCGCGGCTTGGCGATCGGGCCGATCACGGCAGCGACGTGCTCACGAAGCTCCTCGACCCCCACCCCGCCGGACTCGTCGACGCCGCCTTTCACCGTGACGAAGGCGACGATCGCCTGGACCGTCGTCGGGTCGCTCGCTCCGACCACTGCCGCCTCGGCCACCGCCGGGTGATCGACGAGGGCGTGCTCGACCTCGGTGGTCGAGATGCGGTGACCGGAGACGTTCATCACGTCGTCGACGCGGCCGAGCAGCCAGAGATCGCCGTCCTCGTCCTTCTTGGCCCCGTCGCCGGCGAAGTAGCTCCCCGGGAAGCGTGACCAGTAGGTCTCGGCAAAGCGCGCCGGGTCGCCCCAGATGCCGCGCAGCATGCCCGGCCAGGGGGAGCTGAGCACGAGGTAGCCGCCCTCGCCGTTGCCGACAGCCTTGCCCTCGTTGTCGACGACCTCGGCCTCGACTCCCGGGAACGGGCGCATAGCCGCTCCAGGCTTGGTGGCGGTGATGCCCGGCAGCGGCGAGATCATCACCCCACCGGTCTCGGTCTGCCACCAGGTGTCGACGATCGGGCAGCGGTCGCCGCCGATGTGGGCGCGGTACCACATCCAGGCCTCCGGATTGATCGGCTCGCCGACCGAGCCGAGCAGCCGCAGGCTCGAGAGGTCGTGACGGCCAGGGAGGTCGTCTCCCCACTTCATGAAGGTTCGGATCGTCGTCGGCGCCGTGTAGAGGATCGTCACCTGATAGCGCTCGATGATCTCCCACCAGCGCTCACGCGTCGGGGTGTCGGGCGTGCCCTCGTAGATCACCGAGGTGGTGCCGTTCGCCAGCGGCCCGTAGACGATGTAGCTGTGCCCGGTCACCCAACCGATGTCGGCGGCGGTCCAGAAGACGTCGTTCTCGGGCTTGATGTCGAAGATCAGCCGGTGGGTCGCCGTGACGTGGGTGAGGTAGCCGCCGGAGGTGTGGAAGATGCCCTTCGGCTTGGCGGTAGTGCCGGAGGTGTACATGATGTAGAGGACGTGCTCGGCGTCGAAGGACCTCGCCTGGTGGGTCTCCGGCTGGCGGTTGACGACCTCGTGCCACCAGTGGTCGCGGCCCTCGGTCCAGCCGGTGGCCTGCCCCGTGCGCCGCACGACGAGCACCCGTGAGACCGCCGGGCACTGCTCGAGCGCCTCGTCGACCGCCGGCTTGAGGGCGCTGGCGGCGCCGCGGCGGAATCCCCCGTCGGCGGTGATCACCGTCGTCGCCTCGCAGTCGAGGATCCTGCCCCGCAGCGACTCGGCGGAGAATCCGCCGAAGACGACGACGTGCGGAGCGCCGAGCCGGGCGCAGGCGAGCATCGCCACCACCGTCTCGGGGATCATCGGCATGTAGATGGCGACCTTGTCGTCCTCGCGCACCCCGAGCTCAGTCAGGGCGTTGGCCGCCTTGCAGACGAGCCGCTGCAGCTCGGCATAGCTGATCGTGAGCCGGTCCCCGGGCTCGCCCTCCCAGTGGAAGGCGACGCGGTCGCCGTGGCCGGCAGCGACATGGCGGTCGACGCAGTTGACAGCCACGTTCAGCTTCCCGCCGACGAACCACCGGGCGTCAGGCAGGTGCCAGCTCAGCACCTCGGACCAGGGCTCGTCCCACTGCAGCTGCGCCGCCTGGGCGGCCCACCAGCCGAGACGGTCCGCCGCCGCCTCGTCGTAGATCCCTGGCTGGGCGTTCGCCCGAGCCGCCAGCTCCTCCGGCGGCCCGAACCGCCGCCGCTCGTGCAACAGCGCCGAAAGGGCTTGCTGCGTCTCGTCGCCCACCCCGCCTCCTCCGATCGCCGCCTGCCTGCCCCGCCCGCGCCGGCCCGCTGGGACGAAGGAGACCGCCCGGGTCGCCGGGCTCAGACGATCCGGCGGGACGCCAGCGCCACCGGCGCGGTGGCAGACGCCGGCCAGCGTAGGTCGTCGATGACGACGGCGCGGCCCCGCTCGGCGGCGAGCATCCTCTCGAGCTCGGCTCCCGGCATCGGTCGGGCAAGGTGGTAGCCCTGGACGATCGTGCAGCCGAGCGCCTCGACGTGCCGCAGCTCGGACTCGGTCTCGACCCCCTCGACGACGCTCTGGGCCCCGATCGCCTCGGTCATCGCCAGCACCGCGGCGACGATCGCCGACTTCACCGGGTCGCTCTCGATCCCCTCGACAAAGCTGCGGTCGATCTTCACCTCGTCGATCGGGAACTGGGCGAGGTACTGCAGCGCCGAGTGGCCTGTCCCGAAATCGTCGATCGCCACGCTCGCGCCGAGCGACTTCAGGCTCCGGAGGATCTCGCTCGTCCGCTCCGTGTGCTGCATCGCCAGGCTCTCGGTGATCTCGAAGCACAGCAGCGCCGGGTCGACGCCGCTCGCAGCGACCACGCTCTCGATCTCGGTGAGCAGGTTGGAGTCCTGGAACTGACGGGCCGAGAGGTTGACGCCTACGGTGACGGCGGCTCCGAGCTCCTCGCTCCAGCGCCGCGCGGCGTCGCACGCCTTGCGCAGCACGGTCGTGCCGAGCGAGAGGATGAGCCCGGTCTCCTCCGCCAGTCCGATGAATTGGGCCGGCCCGAGCAGTCCGCGCTCCGGGTGGTTCCAGCGCACGAGAGCTTCCGCGGCGACGATCCTCCGCTCGGCGACGGAGAAGAGGGGCTGGTAGTAGACCTCGAGCTCGTCACGTTCGATGGCCTGGCGCAGCCCGACCTCGAGCTCGATCCGCTCGGCGGAGCGCTCGCCCATCTCCTCGGCGTCGA
>DAHUZG010000372.1 GCA_027306715.1 Acidimicrobiaceae bacterium | reverse complement strand
CAAGGAGCAGGACCAGGCGATGGGCATCGCGCACTACGTCAACCTCTGCCCGACGAACAAGAAGGTGGCGCTCTTCACCGATACCGAGCAGGACGGCGTCTTCCAGCGTCCCCTCTACCTCGCCGCCTTGAAGAAGCTGGGCGACACGGTCGTCGGTGACTACACCTTCCCGGTCAACACGACCGACTTCACCTCCTTCATCACCAACGCGAAGCAAAAGGGCGCCCAGATCGTGATCGGCCAGATGGCGCCTCCCGACGGGGTGACGCTGTTCAAGCAGATGAAGTCGCTCGGCTACCACCCGAAGATCGGCGTCATCGCCAAGGCGGGCGACTTCGTCTCCTGGGTGCAGGCGCTCGGCACGATCTCTGCCGGGTCGCTCGCCGAGGAGCCGTGGACGCCGCGCTGGAACTACCCCGGCAGCGCCCAGGTGGCGGCCAAGCTCACCCGGCAGCTCCACGACCTCGGCGACGTCGCCAACGCGGTGCCGGCGTACTCGGTCGGCGAGGTCATGCTCGCCGCCATCCGCCGCGCCGGGTCGACGGGCTCGGCCAAGATCAACCGTGCCCTCGGCGCGACGAGCATGATGACCCCCTACGGCCGGGTGCGCTTCTCGAGCAAGCACGTCTCGGTGATGGGATACGCCGTCTTCCAGTGGCAGGGCACCAGCCTCGTCCAGGTCTACCCGAGGGTCGCCGGGGCGCGCCTGCAGTTCCCGATGAAGGGCTTCGCGTAGGCCCGATGAGCCGCATGCACCGCGCCCCGCGGCGCGCCGACCTGCCTGGCGGCCGGCCGGCGCGCCGCCGGCCGGTCGGCGTCGGTGACCGGGGCGCCGGCGGTGACCGGGGCGCTCGGCGATGAGCGCCACCGACCTCGTCAACGGCGTCTTGATCGGCGGGCTGTACGTGCTCGTGGCGCTCGGCCTCTCGCTCGTCTTCGGCGTCTTGCGGCTGATCAACCTCGCCCACGGGGCGCTCGTCGTCGGCGCCGCCTACCTGGCTCTGTGGCTCTCGAACGAGGCGGGGCTGCAGGCCTTCGCCGCTCTGCCGCTCGTCGTCGTCGCCGCAGCCGTCTTCGGCTACGCGCTGCAGCGGGTCCTGCTCACCGACCTCCTGCTCAAAGCGCCCGAGGTCGGCATCGTGGGCACCTTCGGGCTGGCGGTGATCGCCGAGGCGGCCTTCGCCGCCGGCTTCACCTCCAACGCCCAAGGGCTCTCGAGCAGCCTCGGCAGCTCCGGGGTGACGATCGCCGGGGTCACGATGCGCTCGAGCCTGCTGCTCGCCTTCGCGCTGGCGGTCGTGCTGTCGCTCGGCCTGCACCTCGTCATCCGCCGCACCCGTCCCGGAACCGCCCTCCGTGCCGCCGCGGCGAACCCGGCGACCGCCGCGCTGATGGGGATCAACGTCAACCAGATCTTCGCTCTCACCCTCGCCCTCGCCGCGGCGCTGGCGGCGGTCGCCGGCGTGCTCGACGGCGTCAGCGCCAGCTTCGTGCCGACGAGCGACCAGGCGTTGTTGTTGACCGGGATCGCCGTCGTCGTCGTCGGCGGCGTCGGCAACGTCTTGGGCACCCTCGTCGCCGGCCTCGGGCTCGGCCTCGTTCAGGCGATCGGCGTCGGGCTGTTCGGCGGCGGCTACTCGAACCTCGTCATCTACGTCGTCTTCTTCGTCACCCTGGCGGTCCGCCCGAGCGGGCTGCTGGCCGGGAGGTCGCTGTGAGGCTGTCGCCGGCTTCGTGGGCGCGCGCCGTCGTCGAGGACCCGTGGGGGCGCACCGGGGCGGCGAGCTCGTTCGCCGCCCTCGTCGCCGCGGGGGGGGTCGCCTTCGCCCTCGGCGGCACCCTCGGCGACTACGGGCTCAACCTCGGGGCGACGCTGTTCGCCTACGTTGTCCTCGCCGAGGCCTGGAACATCCTCGCCGGGTTGAGCGGTCAGGTCTCCCTCGGCGTCGGCGCCTTCGTCGGGGTCGGCGCCTACGCGATGGGACTGCTCATGGTCCACGACGGCCTCGGCTGGCTACCGGGCCTGGTCGTGGCGACGGCGGCCGGCGGGGCGCTGGCGCTGGCGCTGGCGGTGCCCCTCCTGCGCCTGCGCGGGGACTACTTCGCGGTCGGCACGCTGGCGGCCTCGCTGGCGCTGCAGGCCTGGCTGCTCAACTGGTCCTTCGCCGGCGGCTCCTCGGGGATCAGCATCCCCATCGCCGCCGTGCCGTCGCTGCTCGCGCTCTACGAGATCGGCGTGGTCGTCGCTGTGATCGGGGTCGGTACAGCGATCGTCGTCCGCGGCAGCCGCTTCGGGCTGCGCCTGCTCGCCGTGCGCGAGCACGAGGAGGCGGCGGCGTCGCTCAGCGTGGACACCCGGCGCCAGCGTCTCTACGCCCTGGTCGTCTCGAGCCTGCTGATGGGGCTCGCCGGCGGCACCTTCGCGCTGTTGCAGGTGAGCTTCGAGCCGAACGGGATGCTCGGGCTGAACTGGACGATCTCGGCGCTTCTCATGGTCGTCGTCGGCGGCACGGGGACGATCCTCGGCCCGATCGCCGGGGCGATCTTCGTCTACTACGTCGTCGCCACCGAATTGGCCAACTACCCGACCGCCAGCTTCTTCCTCGAGGGCGGCCTGCTCGTGCTGATCGTGCGCTTCGCGCCCCGGGGGGTGGTGCCGCTCGTCTTCGACGGCGTGCGCGCCGCCGCACGGCGACGGCACGCCGCCCGCGGCTAGACCGCTTCCTCGACTTCTCGCCCTCGGCCGGCCCCCGCCCGGCTCGTCGACAACGCCGACTGGCTCGGAGGCGTCGGGATGCTCGAGCTCCTGCGCGACGTCGGCAAGCACTTCACGGTCAACGAGATGGTCGCCAAGGAGTCGGTGCGGAGCCGCGTCGAGCACCCCGAGCAGCCTAAGGACTGCGGCTACCTCACAGCGCCGGCGGGACAAACGTGACGCTGCTCGCGACCGTCGCGGAAAGGGAGGGGAAGGTGTAGCTGACGTCTGGGACGTTGTTGTCGACGCCGCCGCCGGGCGAGTAGCCGGCTATCACGGTGGTGCCGCTGGCGATCGTGGCGATGATCCCCTCGAGGAAGGAGTACGGGGCCGTCGGCGAGACCTCGACGGTGAGGCTCTGGTTGCTGGCGCCGGCGGCGACGCTGAAATCGGTGGTGTCCTCGAGCGCCGTGTAGGAGGTGATGCCGCTGGAGCCGAGCAGGCTGGCGTCGGACCCCCCGCCGTACGGGTCCGCCGGACCGCCGAGCGAGGCGCCT
>DAHUZG010000275.1 GCA_027306715.1 Acidimicrobiaceae bacterium | reverse complement strand
CGGCCTGCTCGCGGCGGCAACCGTCTACGTCGTCTCCATCGCAGCCGACGCCGCCTTCACCTACGCCTACGCCTACCTCGCCGCCCGCGTCTCGCAGTCGGCCATCGCGGCGCTGCGCCTGCGCATCTTCTCCCATGTGATGGCGCTCCCGGCCTCCTATTTCGACCGCACCCCGATCGGCGACGTGATCAGCCGCGCCACGGCCGACGTGGAGACGGTCGACCAGCTCTTCACCGAGGGCGTTGCCACTCTCGTCGGCGAGCTCGTCCCGCTCGTGGCGGTCGTCGCGGCGATGATCGTCTTGAGCCCGCTCCTCGCCGCCGTCTCGGCCGTCGTCGTCTTGCCCCTCCTTCTCGCCACGCGCTTTCTGCAGGTGCGCGTGCGCGACGCCGAGCGGCGGACGAGGCGTGCCATCGGGCGTCTCAACGTCGAGCTCGCCGAGGTGGTAGGCGGCGCCGAGACGCTGCGCGCCTTCGGACGGGAAGAGGCGTTCGTGGCGCGCTTTCGCCAGGCTCTGCGGCGCACCCTTCTCGCACAGGGTGACTCGGTCAAGTACAACGCCTTCTTCGCACCGGTGAGCGGTCTCCTCGCCTCGATCGTGATCGCCCTCCTCATCTGGGTTGGTGCCGGCCACACCCTCTCGCACAGGGGCGTCAACGTCGGGACGCTCACGGCGTTCATCCTCTTGTTCCAGAACTTCTTCGCCCCGATCGTCGCGTTGGGAGACGAGTGGCAGACGGTGCAAGCTGCCATCGCAGGCGCGGAGCGGGCTTTCGAGGTTCTCGACCTCTCCGCCGACGACGTCCCGCCGGGCACAGCAGGAGGGCCCGACCCGGCACAGGGGATCGAGGTCGCCGGGGCGGTCTTCGCTTACCTTGCCGGCCAGCACGTGCTCGAAGACGTGTCGCTCCACGTCGGACCGGGCGAGCATGTCGCCCTCGTCGGGCGCACCGGGGCCGGCAAGTCGACTCTCGTGTCTCTGGTCGGCGGTCTCTACCCACCTGACGCCGGCCAAGTTAGGGTGGCCAGGGTCGACCCGCGTGGACTGAGCGAGGAGGAACGGCGCCGCCTGCTCGGCGTGGTCCCGCAGGCACTCCAGCTGTTCGGCGGAACACTCAGGGAGAACCTCACGCTCTTCGACCCGGAGTTGGACGATGAAAGAGTCATGCGAGCAGCTGAGCTTGCCGGCATCGGCGCGCTCGTCGCCGAGCTCCCGGACGGGCTCGACACCCGCCTCGCCGGCGAAGGCCGCGGGGGCGGTACGGTCCTCTCCGCCGGCCAGCGTCAGCTCGTCGCACTGGCGCGGGCACTCGTGCGCGAGCCGGCCGTGCTTCTCCTCGACGAGGCGACGGCCGCCATCGACGCTGCGAGCGACGCCGCATTCCGATCGGCCCTCCGGCAGAGCGCGCTGCGGCGTGGTTGTGCCGTGCTGACGGTCGCCCATCGCATCGCGACGGCGCGAGAAGCCGATCGGGTCGTAGTCATCGAGGAGGGGCGCGTCGTCGAGGA
>DAHUZG010000274.1 GCA_027306715.1 Acidimicrobiaceae bacterium | reverse complement strand
GGGCGCGGAAGACGATGGCGTAACCGGGTCCGGTCGTGGCGGCAAAGCCGACGCTGCCGGCCGAGAAGCAGGCCAGTCCCGCCACGAGCACCTGGCGGCGGCCGATCCGGTCGGCAAGGCGCCCGGCAGGGTACTGCGTGAGCACGCTCGCGGCGTAGTAGGAGGCCATGACGATGCCGACGAGGCCGGCACCGGCGCCATGGCGGCGGAGGTAGGCGGGCAGCAGCGGCAGCAGGGCGCTGGCGCCGAGCCAGAGCAGGATCGTCGTCGCGCAGAGCGAGAGGACGAGACGCCGCTCCCGCGACGAGGGGCCGAAGCGGTCGCGCAGGCCGCTCCACACGGCGTGCACGCTACCGCCGGGGCCGCCTCCGGGCGCGTGGTGGCGAGCACGCTCCAGCCGGGCCGCCGCCACGAGCGTGGCGGCGAGCAGCCGGCGCCTGAGGACATGACGCGCCCCCACAAGACCGGCGACGGGGCGGGCGCGAGGGGCGGCCAGCCGGGACGGCTCTCACCGCCACGGCCGGCCGGCCCGAGCGCTGCGGGGACTCAGGCGGCGCTCGCCACCGGGACGCCTCCGCCGTCGCCCACGCCCGAACCGGCAGCCGCGCCGGCCTCGAGCGCCCAGCTGAGCACCTCCGACACGTCGCTCGCGAGGTGGAAGGTCATCTCCTGGCGCACCTGCTCGGGGACGTCCTCGAGGTCAGGGCCGTTGCGCATCGGCAGGACGACCTCGCTGAGGCCGGCGCGGTGGGCGGCGAGCACCTTCTGCTTGACGCCGCCGATCGGAAGCACCCGGCCCTGCAAGGTGACCTCACCGGTCATCCCGAGGACGTGGTGCACCGGCACCCCGCGGAGCAGCGAGACGAGCGCCGTCGTCATCGTGACGCCCGCCGAGGGGCCGTCCTTCGGCACCGCGCCCGCCGGCACGTGGAGGTGGAAGCGCTTCCCGGCGAAGCTCGCCGGGTCGATCCCGAGCTCCTCGGCGTGGCTGCGGACGTAGGAGAGGGCGATCTCCGCCGACTCCTTCATCACGTCGCCGAGCTGGCCGGTGAGCGTCAGGCCCTCGCCGCCGGCCGCCATCACCGAGGCTTCGACGAAGAGCACGTCGCCGCCGGCGCCGGTGACCGCCAGCCCGGTCGCCACACCGGGGACCGCCGTGCGGTCGGCGACCTCGGCGAAGAATCGTGGCCTTCCGAGCCACTCCCGGACGTCGCCCTCCTCGACGACCACGGGCGGGGTCACCGAGCCCGCCGCCACCTTCGTGGCGACCTTGCGCGTCAGCCTGCCGATCTCGCGCTCGAGCTGGCGCACGCCGGCCTCACGGGTGAAGTCGGCAACGACCGCCCGCAGCGCTCCGTCGGTGACAGCGACCTCGTCCTCGAGCAAGGCAGCCCGCGAGAGCTGGCGGCGAAGCAGGTGATGACGGGCGATGGCGACCTTCTCGTCCTCGGTGTAGCCGTCGAGGCGGAGAACCTCCATGCGGTCGAGCAAGGGGGCAGGGATGGTGTCGATCATGTTCGCCGTGGCGATGAAGAGCACCCTCGAGAGGTCGAGCTCGACCTCCAGGTAGTGGTCCTTGAAGGTGTGGTTCTGAGCCGGGTCGAGCACCTCGAGCAGGGCAGAGGAGGGGTCGCCCCGGTAGTCCGAGCCGAGCTTGTCGACCTCGTCGAGCAAGATCACCGGGTTCATCGTCTTGGCGTCACGCAACGCCCGCACGAGCCGTCCCGGCTGCGCGCCCACGTAGGTCCGGCGGTGGCCGCGGATCTCGGCCTCGTCACGCACGCCGCCGAGAGCGACCCGCACGAAGCTGCGCCCGAGGGCTCGGGCGACCGACTCGCCGAGGCTCGTCTTGCCGACACCGGGAGGCCCGACGAGAGCAAGGATGGCTCCCGTCCCGCGGGCACCGCTGATCGGCACCAGGTTGCGCTCGGCCTGCAGCTTGCGCACGGCGAGATGCTCGACGATGCGGTCCTTGACGTCGTTCAGCCCGTCGTGGTCCTCGTCGAGGACCCGCCGCGCCTCGTCGATCTCGAGGTTGTCCGCCGACTCGACGCCCCACGGCAGCTCGAGCACGGTGTCGAGCCAGGTCTGGATCCAGCCGCGCTCGGGGCTCTGCTCGCTCGTCCGCTCGAGGCGGCCGACCTCGCGCAGCACCGCCGTCTTGACGGCCTCGGGCAGGTCGCGCTCCTCGACCCGGCTGCGGTAGGAGTCGGGGCTCTGCTCGCTCTCGGCGTCCTCGCCGAGCTCCTTGCGGATGGCCTCGAGCTGGCGGCGGAGGAGGAACTCGCGCTGGGTCTTCTCCATCCCCTCCTCGACGTTCGACTTGACGCGCTCGCGCAGCGTGAGGTCGGCGAGGGTCTCGCGCGCCCAGCCGAGCACGAGGCGCAGCCGCGCCTCCACGTCGAGAGTCTCGAGGACCTCGACCTTCTGCTCGAGGCTGAGATCCGGGGAGTAGCCGGCGAGGTCGGCGACCGCGGAGGGGTCCGAGACGTCGCGCAGGCGCTCGGCGATCCTGCGCGCGCCGCGGGTCAGCAGGATGTTCTCGAGCACGGCGCGGTACTCACGGGCGAGCTCGAGCGCCCTCGGGGTGTTCGGCGCCTCGGCGAGCGGCTCGAGCTGGACCCACAGCGCGGCACCTGTGCCGGGCACGGCGGTGCCGATGGTCGCCCTCCGCTCGCCGCGGATCACCATCCCGACCTGGCCGCCGGGCAGCTCGCCCACCTCGAGGATCTCGGCGATGACGCCGACGGAGGCGTAGCGCCCCTCGATGCGAGGGACGAGCACCACCTTGCCGCCTGCCGGACCGGCTGCGTCGGCCGCAGCCCGTGCCTCGTCGCTCTCGAGCGCCATCGTGAAGACCATCCCGGGCAGCACGACGCCCGAGCTGAGCGGCAGCAACGGCAAGGTCTCTGTGAAGTCGGCCACTGGCCCTCCTGTCGGCGGCGCCGGTGGCACCGCAGAGTCTCTCCAGTGCCGGCGCGGCGGGCAGCCATTCCGGCACAGACAGGACAACGCCACCGGGGCACCCTTATTCCTTGTCGGGCTGAGTGAGCACAGAAAAGTTGAGTGTGTCGTAGTCATATCGGCGGTCCCGAGGGTCCCGAGGTCCCGAGTGCGAGTGGCCGGGGTGCCGGGGGCCGGGGTGCCGAAGCGACAGCCGAGAGCCCCACATCGCGCCCACCACGGGATATCCCCTCTGCGGTGCACCGCCGCGGCAAGATCTCGGGGGTGAGCGCGCACGTTCTCGAAGGCAGCTGGAACCCGGACGGACCGAGCCTCGTCGTGCTCGGCGACAACGCGGCGGTGCTCCCGAAGCTTCCGGACGCGGTGTTCCGGATGATCTACATCGACCCGCCGTTCAACACCGGGCGGGTCCAGCGGCGTGAGACGGTGGGCACCGTCCGCTCCGCCGCAGGTGACCGCATCGGCTTCGCCGGCCAGTCGTACGCCACCGTGCGCCGGGGTGTCATCGGCTACGACGACCGCTTCGAGCACTACTGGAGCTTCCTCGAGCCGCGGCTCGAGCAGGCCTGGCGGCTGCTCTCGCCCGACGGGACCCTCTACCTCCATCTCGACTACCGCGAGGTCCACTACGCCAAGGTGCTCCTCGACGCCCTTTTCGGCCGCGACTGCTTCGTCAACGAGATCATCTGGGCCTACGACTACGGCGGGCGAGCCAGGCGGAGGTGGCCGCCCAAGCACGACAACATCCTCGTCTACGTGAAGGATCCCGCCGCCTACTACTACGACTGCGAGGCGGTCGAGCGAGAGCCGTACATGGCACCGGGGCTCGTGACCGCCGAGAAGGCCGCCCGCGGCAAGCTTCCGACCGACGTCTGGTGGCACACCATCGTGCCCACCGCCGGCCGCGAGAAGACGGGCTACCCCACCCAGAAGCCCGAGGGGATCGTCCGTCGCATGGTGCAGGCCAGCTCCGCTCCCGGCGACTGGGTCCTCGACTTCTTCGCCGGCAGCGGGACGCTCGGGGCCGTGGCGCAGGCTGCCGGGCGCCGCTTCGTGCTGATCGACGAGAGCGACCACGCCTTCGAGGTGATGAAGCGGCGCCTCGACAGCGGCGCCGGGAGGGTCCCGGTCAGCTATCTGGATGCCGGAGGCGCCGGGTGAGCCTGCTCGTGCGGACTCCCGGCCGCGCCGGCGCGACGCCTCGCCGCCGTCCTCAGGTCTCGCCCGGTGAGAGCCACTTCTCGACCGACGGCGGCACGAACGCTACGAGGCGCTCGAGGATCCGCTCGGGCTCGCGCTCGACGAGAAGCAGGGCACGGTGCTCGGGGCGCAGGAAGCCGACCTCGACGGCGCTGTCGAGGAAGGCGGTGAGCGGCTCGTAGAAGCCGTCGACGTCGAGGACGAGAAGCGGCTTGACGTGAAGGCCGAGCTGTGACCAGGTCAGCACCTCGAAGGTCTCCTCGAGAGTCCCGAACCCGCCGGGCAGGGTGACGAAAGCATCGGCGAGCTCGGACATGAGTGCCTTGCGCTCGTGCATCGAGTCGACGACGTGCAGCTCGGTGAGCCGGCTGTGGGCGATCTCCCGCTCGGCCAGGTGGCGCGGGATGACCCCGGCGACCTCGCCGCCGGCCTCGAGGGCGGCATCGGCGACGGCGCCCATCAGCCCGACTCCGCCTCCGCCGTAGACGAGGCGCACCCCCGAGAGAGCCAGCGAGCGCCCGACCGCGCGGGCGACATCGACGAAGGCGGGGCGCCGGCCGGGGTTCGAGCCGCAGAAGACGCAGACCGAGCGAAGGGCGGCTGGCGAGGGGGTGCTCGGTGTGCTCACCGGCCCATCCTCTCGTACCGCCCGGGTCGCCCGCTCAGAGCGTCCCGCTCCGCCGGAGGAGCTCGTAGGACACCCAGCCCGCGGGGATCGGCAACCAGAACGTCGCCAACCGGAACAGCAGCACCGCCGAGACCCCGAGGTGGGTCGGGATGCCGATGGCGGTGAGCCCCGCCGAGAGGACGACCTCGACAGCGCCGAGACCGCCGGGCGTCGGCGCGGCGGAGCCGACGGTGTTGCCGGTGAGGTAGACGGCGGCGACGGCCAGCCAGGAGAACCCGTGCGCCCCGACCGCGAGCAGCGAGGCGCCGAGGGCGACGACGTAGCCCGCCGTGAGGATGAGATTGCCGCCGACCCCGGCGAGCAGGCGGAGCGGCTGCGACACGGCGTCGAGCAGGCGCGGCCCGATGCTGCGAAGCCGCGGCAGGACGTAGCTGCGCAACAGACGCCGGGTGCGCGGCACGATGACGAGGGTGCCGAGGGCGACGACGATGGCGCCGACGGCGCCGAGCAGGGTCGGGCTCGACGACAGGTGGAAGCCGCCGACCCCCGAGCCGGTGAGCAGTGCGAGCACGATCAGCAGCGGCACCGTCGTGACGACGTTGACGACCTGCGAGATCGCCACCGCGGCCGCCGTCGTCGCCTCGTCGACGCCCTGGCGGTGCAGGTAACGGCCGTTGACAGCGACGTGGCCGACCGTCGGCGGCATCGCCATCCCGACAAAGGCGGTGGCGAGCTGGACGAAGAAGCCGCGCACGAGCGAGAGCCGCTTCGGCACGAAGGCCGCCAGGTTCGCCGCCCCGCCGAGATAGGTGGCCGCCGAGGCGGCGACGGCGAGGCTGAACCAGCCGAGGTTGGTGTGCGAGAGGGCGCCGACGAGGTTGACCTTCGAGAGCTGGCCGACGAGGACGTAGGCGGCGAAGGTGAGGGCGACACCGCTCAGCACGGTGCGCCAGCGGAAGCGCTCGAGCCGCACCTGGGCAGGGAGCTCGTCTGCTCCGAGGAGCTCCTTGCGAAGCTCAGAGAGGCAGCTCGCGGCGGTTCGCATCGCCCGCCACCCCCACGGCGCCAGGGCCACCGGCTGCAGCATCCCGACGACGAGGCGCTCGTCGAAGGGCTGGTATCCCTCGCGCATCGCGGCGACGGCCGCAGGTGCGCCCACCACCCGGGCGATGGTGGTGAGCAGCTGGGCGACGTCGATGCGGCGGACGAGCTCGCCGGCGCCGGGGACGGACGTCTCGAGCGAGGAGAAGCCGGCCCTGCCGCCGGCGACGACGAGGTGCTCGGCGCGCAGGTCGCGGTGAGCGACCCCGGCGGCATGGAGCTGCCGCAGGCCGGCGAACAGCGCCAGCGCCGAGCCGGGCGGCGAGGACTCGCCGAGAGGCGCTCCTGCCGGCAGCGCCAGAGCCAGCATCAAGGTCGAGTCGCCGACCTCGCTCAGCGTCAGCACACGCGGGGCGACGACGCCCGCCGCGGCGGCGGCATAGCAGGCGAGCGCCTCCCGCTCGAGCTGGGACCGGCGGCCGCGGCTCGGGCGCCCGCTCGCCGAGCTGCGCAGGCGGACGAGCCCCCACAGCCGTCGGGCGACCCCGGCGCCCCGGGTGTCGCGGTTGGCAAGCCGGATGCGCAGCTCCCCGCCGCCGGCGAGGGTGCCCCGCCAGTCTCCGTAGCGCCGTCTCGGCGGCTCGAGGACCTCGAGCTCGACGCCGAGGGCGCTGAAGGCGAGCCGCAGCTCGCCCGGTGCAGGCTGCACCGAGGTGGCGGTGAGAGCCCAGCGGGTGACAAGACCGACCGCCCATCCCGCCGGCAGCACGACGAGGAAGGCGTAGCCGGTGAGCGCCCCGAGCAGCACCTCGCTCACGCCGAAGGCGCCGGCGCTGATCACCGCCCAGCGCGCCCAGCGCGCCCGCCGGACCACGTCGGCGCCGGTGAGGAAGGCGACGTAGGTGCCGACAACGACGAGCACGAGCGAGCTGCCGTGCTCGAGCATCGCCGCCGCGACGCCGCCGCTGCGGGTGTGCCAGACGGCGACGGCGGCGGCCCCGACGGCGGCGGCCCCGACGGCGGCGGCGGCGGCGTTGAGCGCCGTGCGCGGCTCGCGCCGGCCGAGATGGACGAGGGCGACCACGCCATAGGCGAGGCAGCCGAGGTCGCTCAGGACCCCGACGCCGATGCGCAGCGCGCTCGGGATGTGGAGGACGAAGCCGGCGACCGCCGAGCTCACCTCGCGGCTGCCGATCGGCAGGGTGTGGGCGAGCCCGAGAAGGACGGCGACGCCGGTCGCGGAGATGACCGCCAGCAGGGCATCGGCCGGCCGGCGCACCCGCCGGCGTGCTGTGACCGACTCGGGCACCTCGAGCGGGTGACGAGGCCTCGTCGCCGGCGGCGCTCCCGTGGCGCTGGGGAGCGGCCCTACAGGGGACGGGCCGGCGGGACGCGGCTCGCCCCCGCCGTCACCGGGGGGGGCGCCGGCTGCCTGCCGCTTTGTCTCACGCGCCGTCGCCGGCTCCGCCATCCAGACCGCCCTGTGCCCGCCGACCAGGACGTTCTATCCCCTCGCAGGGCAGCGGCCGACAGGCAGAAGACGCCGGGTAGCGTCCAGCGCCCAAAGGCGACCTCTGCATCGGCGCTTTCGGCGAGCTCGTCGTCTACAACGAGACCCTCGACCGACTGCTCGTGGCGGTGGTCTTCGCCAGCGGCTTCATCGCCCTCGTGCTCGCCGCGGCGAGCTGTTCACCGAGAACTTCCTCGTCACGGTGCTGCGCCTGGTCCAGGTCGGCGGGCGGGTGATCGGGGCCGAGCGTGAGCGGGACCCGACAGAGCGCCGCCTCGAGGAGCCGAAGGTCGAGGCGAGCGAGCACCGCTGAGCGAAGGGGCAGGTCGGGCTAGAGGACCGGGCGGCACGGGCCAGGTCGCCCGTACCGGCCCGACCGGTGGGTGGCGCGGGCCGGGACGGTGGGCGGCGCGCACCGCCGGGCGGCTCTCGGCGCTGCGGAGACGAGAGGGAGGTCGCCGTCGTGCGGACCCGTCGAATCGGCTCGCTCGAGGTGAGCGTGATCGGGATCGGCTGCAACAACTTCGGTGCCCGCATCGACGCCGCCGCCACCGACGCTGTCGTCGCCGCGGCGCTCGCCGAGGGGATCAACTTCTTCGACACCGCCGACATCTACGGCGACGGCCGGAGCGAGGAGCTTCTCGCTAAGTCCTTGGGCAGCCGGCGGGACGAGGTCGTCGTCGCCACCAAGTTCGGCTCCCCCGTCGCCGGCAGACCGGCTGGGGCCTCGCCGGCCTATGTCCGTCGAGCGGTCGAGGACAGCCTGCGCCGGCTCGGCACCGACCGCATCGACCTCTACCAGCTGCACCGGCCGGATCCCGGGGTCCCGATCGCCGAGACCCTCGGCGTCCTCGGCGAGCTCGTCGCCGAGGGCAAGGTTCGCGAGGTCGGCTGCTCGAACTTCGACGCCGAGCAGCTCGACGGGGCAGCCCGGGGCGGGGCAGCCCGGGGCGGCTTAGCACCGGCAGCCGGCGGCATCCGCCTCGCCTCCGTGCAGAACCACTACAGCCTGCTGCACCGCGAGCCCGAGCCGGCGGTGCTCGAGGCCTGCGCTCGCCTCGAGATGGCCTTCCTCCCGTTCTTCCCGCTCGCCAACGGGCTGCTCACCGGCAAGTACCGTCGGGGCGAGCCGGCACCGGCCGGCACGCGGCTCGGCAACAACCCCGACCGGGCCGCGCGCCTGATGAGCGAGCAGAACCTCGCACGCGTCGAGGCGCTCTCCGGGGTCGCCGAGAGCGCCGGGCTGTCGCTGCTCGAGCTCGCCTTCGCCTGGCTGTTGCGCCACGACGTCGTCGCCTCGGTGATCGCCGGTGCGACGCGGCCCGAGCAGGTCCGCGCCAACGTCGCCACCGCCGAGGTGGAGCTTTCCGCGGACGTGCTCGACCGGATCGACGAGATCGCTCCCCGATAGTCGGGACGCTCGGCGGGGGCGGCGCGGCGCCGGGACGGCGCAGCGGCGCAGCGGCAGCAGCGGCGCAGCGTCAGGCGCCCGGGGCTCGATCCGCCTCGCGCAGACCGTCGAGCAGAGACATGTCGGCGTCGGAGATCTCGAAGTCGTACACCTGCGCGTTCTCCACGATGTGGAGGCGGCCGGCGGAACGGGGGATGACCACCATCTCCTTCTGCAGCGCCCAGCGGATGATCAGCTGCGCAGGCGAACGACCGTAGGCGGCGGCGAGCTCGCCGAGCCGTGCGTCGCCGAGCCGGGCGCCCCGGGTGAGTGGGCTGTGCGCCTCGAACACGACACCGGAGCGGCGGCACAGCTGCAGAAGCTCGGCGTCGAAGCCGAACGGCGAGCAGCGCACCTGGTCGACGCTCGGCGGGATCGACGCCGTCCGGAGCAGCTCGCCGAGCCGGGCGGACGAGAAGTTGCTCACGCCGATCGAGAGTGCCCTCTCCTGCTCTCGCAGTCGCTCCATCGAGCGCCACACCCTCTTCACGAGCCCCGGCACCGGGAAGTGGACGAGATAGAGATCGACGTAGTCGAGGCCGAGCCGGCGAAGGCTCTCCTCGAGGGCCCGCTCCGGCCACAGCTCGTCGGTCACCCAGAGCTTGGTGGTGACGAAGATCTCCTCGCGCCGCACGCTCGACTGGCGCACCGCCCGGCCGACGGAGGACTCGTTGCGGTAGAGCTCCGCTGTGTCGATGTGGCGATCACCGGCCTCGAGCGCCCAGGCGACGGCGCGGAGCACCGGCTCGCCGTCAGGGATGCGAGAGACGCCGAGTCCGAGCCTCGGCATACGCCCGCCACTGCTCAACGCGACCGTGTCAGCGAGCTGCACGCATGCCGTTGTAGTCGCTCCGGACGGGCCGCGCCGCTTCAAGGCGCCCGGGCGCCAGGCGGCGCGGCGGCAGCCGGCCGTTGCAGGAAGGCCGTGATCTGGCGCTCAGCGAACCCGCAGCACGGCCCATCCGGCACCGAGCGGCACCCGCAGGCGCACGGCGCGCCCCTCACGATGGGTCACGGCGCTCAACGGCGGGACCGGTCGGAAACGACCGTCGTGCCGGCCGAGCACCGCGACCTCGGCCCGGCAGCGCTCCGGCCGCGCCACGGGCAGCTCGACATCGGCCCAGCGCACCTGCGGTGCACCCGACGACGCCGCCCAGGTGCCGGGATCCTCAGAGCGCAGCCACCTGCGGCAGCACCTCGCTTGCGAGAACCTCGAGCGGGCGCACGAGCCAGATCTGCTCGACCGAGCCGTGCACGACCTGCACGCCGAGCTCGGCCAGCCGCCCGAGATCGTCGACGATCCGGCCGACCCGCTCGCCGTGCTCGCCGACGTCGAAGGAGTAGAGCACCGTCTTCTCGATCGACTCGTAGTCGCGCCCCTCCCGCGAGCAATGCTCACGAAGAACCTCGAGGCGGTGCGGCACTCCCTCGTCGGCGAAGA
>DAHUZG010000354.1 GCA_027306715.1 Acidimicrobiaceae bacterium | reverse complement strand
GTCCACAGGTCTACCGGAGCCGGCGCCGGCCCCGCCTCGGCCGGCGCGCCCTCGCCGGCGCCGTCGTCTGCGTAGCGGTGGTCGCGGCCTTGGCCGTCGTGCAGCTGCTCCGCCCGCTGCCGCAGCTGCGGGCCGTGCCGAGCGTGCCGGGCACGGTGAGGCTCGCCGGCAACCTCTCCATCCCCTGGGCCTCCGGGCCCGAGCAGGTGGTCGACCTCGCCGGCGTCGGCGAGCTCGGCTCGGCGGGCGGGGAGGCCGAGACGCCGATCGCCAGCGTCACCAAGCTGATGTCGGCGCTTTTGGTGCTGCACGACCATCCCCTGCGCCCCGGCGACTCCGGCCCGTCGATCACCGTCACCGCCTCCGACGTCGCCACCTACCGCAGCGAGCTCGCCGCACAGGACTCGGTCGTCCCCGTCAGGGCCGGCGAGCAGCTGAGCGAGCTGCAGGCCCTCGAAGCGGCGCTCGTCCCCTCGGCGGACAACGTGATCGAGCTGCTGGCGCGCTGGGACGCCGGGACGATCCCGGCCTTCGTCGCCAAGATGAACGCCGAGGCGGCACGGCTCGGCCTGACGCACACCCACTACTCCGGTCCGAGCGGGGTCGACCCTCGCTCGGTCTCGACGGCGGCCGACCAGGTCCGGCTGGCGTCGACGGCGATGTCGAACCCGGTCATCGCCGGCATCGTGGCGATGACCGAGGTGACGCTCCCGGTCGCCGGGCTGCAGTACAACGTCGACGCCGACCTCGGCCATGACGGGATCTTCGGGGTGAAGACCGGCTGGGTCCCGGCAGGTGGCGCCTCGTTCGTCTTCGCCGCCCGCACGACCCTCGCCGGGCAGGCCCGGACGGTGCTCGGCGCAGTCGTCGGCGACACCGCCACCCCCGCCCTGCCAAGCGCCCTGTCCCTCGCCGAGCGCCTCGTCACCGGCGCGGATGCCAGCCTCGCCGTCGGCCGCGTCGTCTCCCCCGGCGAGCGGGTGGCGACCATCGCGACCGGACGCGGCACTGCGATCCCCGTCGTCACCGCCCGCGGCGCCAGCCTCGTCGGATGGCGCGGGGCAGCCGTCGCGCTCGAGCTCCGGCTCGTCCGGGCGCTCGGCACGACGCTCCGCCGGGACGAGGTTGTCGGCACCCTTGTCGGCCGGCTCGGCAACGAGCAGGTGCGGGTGCCGCTCGTGACGACGACGGGCCTCGCCTCCCCCTCGCTCGGCTGGCGACTCAGCCGGCTCTGAGCTTCAGCCGGCTCTGAGCTTGCCGGCTCTGAGCTTCAGCCGGCTCAGCGGGTGACCCCGCGGACGGCGTCCTTCAGCTTCTCGCCTGCCTGCTTGATGTTGCCGGATACCTGTTCGGCGCGGCCCTCGGCCTCGAGGTCGACGTCCCCGGTCGCCTTGCCGGCTGCTTCTTTCACGTCACCCTTGGCGATCTCGGCGTGGTTCCTGGCCTTGTCGGCGGTGCTCATCGACGGTACCTCCTCGTCGCTCAGCCCCCGGCTACCCGGCTCCTGGCCCTTCCAACCACGTTCGGTGCGGGCGAGCACGAGAGCGCTCACGGCTGGCGCTCACGGCTGGCGCTCACGGGTGGCGCTCACGGCTGGCGCTCACGGGTGGCGCTCACGGCTGGCACTCACGGCTCGGCTGCCGCCG
>DAHUZG010000353.1 GCA_027306715.1 Acidimicrobiaceae bacterium | reverse complement strand
GTCACCCACAACCTCGCCCAGGCGCGTCGGCTGTCGGACAACACGACCCTCTTCTACCAGGGTTACCTGGTCGAGACCGGTCCGACCCGGCAGCTTTTCGAGAACCCGAGCCATCGCGAGACGGCGCGCTACCTCGGTAGCGAGACGTAGACCGACCGGCGCCGCTCTGGCGGCGCGTCGCGAAGCACGGACAACCGGCCCTCGCCCGATCGCGGTGCCGGCGTCAACAGACCGCCCCATCCAACAAGTCCGCCGAGCGCGGACCCACCCGAAAGGAGCATCACCGACGATGCACAAGACTCCGCACGGGGGGAACGCGGCGCAGCGCGTCCCCGCCAACCGGAACACCCGCCGCCTCGGCGTGGCCGGCCTCGCCATCCTGGCGGGCTCGGTGACAACGGCTGCGGTCCTTGCCCCGCTCGCCGGCGCGACCACCGGGCACGCCGCGAGCCGCCCCTCGAAGTCATCGAAGGCCAAGACGTCGACCAAGAAGAAGAGCACCGGCAGCTCACTGCTCAAGCAGGACGAGAGCAAGCTCACGGCGCTCGAGAAGGGCGCCCCCTCGGGCGTGACCCTCTCCGAGACCGGCTCGACGCTGTTCTACCCGCTCTTCCAGGAGTGGCAGGCGGTCAAGCCGCTCGGCATCGCCGTCAGCCCGACCGGCACCGGCTCGGGCACCGGCCAGTCGAGCGCGCTCAACGGCACGGTGAACATCGGCGCCTCCGACGCCTACCTGCCCTCGACCGACCCGGCGACGCTGCTCAACATCCCGATCGTCGTCTCGGCGCAGCAGATCAACTACAACCTTCCCGGCTTCAAGCCGTCGTTCCACCTGAGGCTCAACGCGACGATCCTGAACGGCATCTACACCGGGAAGATCACCAACTGGGACAACTCCCAGATCGCCAAGATCAACAAGGGCACGAAGCTGCCGAACCTCGCGATCGTGCCGCTGCGGCGCTCGGACGGCTCGGGTGACACCTTCATCTTCACGTCCTACATCGACTACCAGGCGCCGGGCGGCGGGTTCGTCCAGCCCGACATGGGCGGCCCGAACACCAGCTCGACGAGCTTCCCGAGCGTTCCGGCCGAGCAGGCCGAGAACGGGAACTCCGGGATGCTCTCTGCCTGCGAGAAGATCAAGGGCTGCATCGCCTACATCGGGATAAGCTACCGACGCGAGGCGCTCGCCTCCGGTCTCGGCGACGCCGCGCTCCTCAACGGGTACAAGAAGGGCCCCCAGTACGTCGTGCTGGACCCGAGCTCGATCCAGGCTGAGGTGGCGAGCTACTCGAAGATCCCGGCGAGCGGCACGCTCTCGCTCGTCGACTCGAAGTCGGCAAAGGGCGGCTACCCGATCGTCAACTTCGAGTACGCCATCGTGAACGAGAACCAGTCGAGCAGCACGACGGCGGCAGCTATCAAGGCCTTCCTCGCCTGGGGGGCGGACCCGCGGGGCGGCGCCCAGTCCAAGTACCTGGCGTCGATCGGCTTCCAGCCGCTCGCGGCCAACGCGCTGGCGGTCACGCTGCCGCTGCTGCAGAAGATCGGCGGCTGACCGACCGGTCGTGAGCTGCCGGCGGGGACGGCGGGCCGATCGGCCCGCCGTCCCCCGCGCGAGCGCCGCGCTCGCGCGCGAGCGCAGCGCTCACGCACACGACACCGCCGATGTCGCCCCGCCGAGGAGACCAAGCCTTGAGCACGCCTGATACTGCCCCTCCGCGCCCGACGCCAGCACCGGCGACGAGCGACGGGAGCGTCTACCTCCGGGGCAACGGCAGGGCCCTCGACTGGGCGACCCGGCTGCTGGCGCTGCTGCCCTTCGCCGCCCTCGCGGCGATCCTCGTCGTGCTCTTCTACGAGGCGCTGCCGGCGATCCGCTTCAACGGCTTCGGCTTCCTTGTCAACCGCGTCTGGTCGGTCGGCAGCACCTACGGCGGTGTCAGCAAGGCCGGGGGCGTCCTGCACCCCTTCGGTGCCAAGTACGGAGCGTGGCCGATCATCGCCGGCACGCTCGAGACCGCGCTCATCGCCATGGTCGTCGGCCTGCCGCTCGCCCTCGGCGCGGCGGTCATTCTCGTCGAGAAGATGCCGCCGCAGCTGGCGTCGGTCGCCGGCCTCGTCCTCGAGGTCCTCGCCGGCGTGCCGAGCGTCGTGATCGGGCTGTGGGGGCTGCTCACCTTCGGACCGTGGATGGCTCGCAACATCTATCCCGCCGTCCACGCCATCCCGATCCCGTTCCTGCACAACCAGCCGGTCGGCACCGGCGAGGGACTGTTGACGGCTGGACTCGTGCTCGCCGCGATGATCGTTCCCATCGTTGCGGCCACGACCCGGGACCTGCTCCGCTCGGTCCCGGTGGCGACCAAGGAGGGAGCGCTGGCGCTCGGGATGACCGACTCCGAGGCGTTCTGGTCCGTGCAGGCCCGCTGGGTGCGCACCGGCGTGGTCGGGGCGGCGGTCCTCGGGCTCGGGCGGGCGCTCGGGGAGACGATCGCTGTCGCCTTGTGCACGGGCAGCGTGCTGCAGATCGCCCAGAGCATCTTCTCGACGACGGGGACGATCGCCTCAACGGTCGTCTCCCAGCTCGACTCGTCGCAGTCCGACCCGACCGGGCTGGCGGTGAAGAGCCTGGCGGAGGCGGCCCTCGTGCTGTTCCTCATCACGCTGCTCGTGAACGTCGTCGCCCGGATGATCGTGCGCCGCTCGGCCCGCGGCGCCGCCCTCCCTGTCGGCGCCGGCTTCTGAGGGTGGTCGGACAGGTGCCCGCAGCGCCCTACGCCAGATCCGGCGCGCCGCCCGTCTCGACGGGCCGGCGGGTGCGCAACGGCGCCTGGTGGGGGCTGTGCGCCGCCGGCTTCGGGCTCGTGGCGGTCCCGGTCGTCTGGGTCATCGCCTACGTCGTCACCAAGGCGGCGGCGAGCTGGAGCTGGAGCATCTTCACCAAGCCGGTCGGCGCCACCTACCAAGGACTGCTCAACACCATCGAGGGCACCTTTCTCATGATGGTCGGCGTGGCGCTGATCGCCGGCGTCATCGGGATCGGAACGGGGATCTGGCTGTCCGAGGTCGCCAAGCCCGGCGCGCTGCGCTCGATCTTGCGCGGCGCCTCCGAGGTGCTGTCGGGAATCCCTTCGATCGTGCTCGGCTACGTTGGCTACCTCGCCCTTGTCGTCAACCTGCACTGGGGCTACTCGCTGCTGCCGGCGCTGATCACGCTGTCGTTCCTCGTCGTGCCCTACATCGCCAAGGCGACGGAGCTGGCGCTCAGCCAGGTCCCCCTCGCCTACCGGGAGGGCGGTGAGGCGCTCGGCATGCGCCGGACGCACGTCCTCGGCAGGATCGTCCTGCGCTCGGCGATCCCGGGCATCTCGACGGGACTGATCCTCGCCCTCGCCATCTCCGTGGGCGAGACGGCACCCCTGCTCTACACCGCCGGGTTCACGAGCGGCTACTGGGACGGCGCCTTCCTCGGTCCGGCGGCGACCAGCCAGATGCCGTACCTGACGTACGCGACGTGGACCTTCTACCAGGTGCCGACGACGCAGTTCAAGAACGCGCTGCCGCTGTCCTTTGACGCCGCGTTGCTGCTGATGGTGCTCGTCCTCGGCTTGATCCTGCTCGCCCGCCTCGTCGTCCGCCTCACCCAGAAGTACTCGCCCGAGCGGGCGACGGGCATCAGCCGGGCTGCGCTTCGCGCCGCGAAGGCAAACCGTCTCGGCTCCGCGAGGGCCGCGCCGCAGGCCTGAAGGCCCTGGCGCCAGGGCCGAGCGTCCCCGGCCCCGCCCGGCAGCGGCCCGAAGCGGGGTACACTCCTGGCGGCACCGTCTGAGGAGGCCACATGGCTACAGGGATGCTCGCTGACATCTTCGGTCCTGACGTACTGATCGTGATCGCCGTGGCGGTCGTCGTGCTGCTGTTCGGAGGCTCGAAGCTGCCGAAGCTGTTCCGCGGCCTCGGGAGCGCTTCGCACGAGTTCCGCAAGGGTCTCGAAGAGGGCGACCCCGACTCCCACGTCGCTCCGGCGAAGCCGATCGAGGGCGCCAAGATGGATACCGCCAAGGACTCCTCGGCGAGCTGAACGCGGGCCGGCAGTCGCTGCCGGCCCGGATCCGGCCCCCGGCAGCGCGGGTCACGGCCCTCATCGCATCGAGCTGAGCACATGGGAACGCCTCCACAGCGTCCGCTCCTCCACAGGCTGCGGCCACCTCGGCGCGTCCCGTTCGTCGGCCACCAGCTCGCCGAGTACGCCTTGGCACTCGGGATCGGCGCGCTGGGTCTTCACGTCTCCGGTTCAGCCGAGGTCGTGCTGCTGGCGACCGGTGGTGCCCTTCTTCTCCTCGGCCTGCTGAGCGCCGGCCCGCTGGGTGTCGTCCCAATGATCGGGCGCCGCCTTCACCACGGCGCCGACGTCATCGTCGTCCTGCTCCTCGCCTGCTCGCCGCTGGCCATGCGCCACCACCCCGACGGCGCGGTGATCGCCCTCGTCGAGGTGATCGCGCTCG
>DAHUZG010000349.1 GCA_027306715.1 Acidimicrobiaceae bacterium | reverse complement strand
GCGAGCCGGCGCTCGTCGCCAGGGTCGCCGCCGGGCTCGGCTTCCCCGTCGTGGTCAAGCCGCCGACGCTGTCGGGCAGCCGCGGCGTGATCCGCGCCGACGACCCGGCTGGCGCGGCCGCGGCCGCCGCCCGCGCCCGTGCGGTGCTCGACGACGCCGGCGAGGGCGGCGGCGTGCCACTGCTCGTCGAGGAGTTCGTCCCGGGCGACGAGATCGCCGTCGAGGGACTGCTGCGTGCCGGCCGGCTCCACGTGCTCGCCGTCTTCGACAAGCCCGACCCGCTCGACGGCCCGTACTTCGAGGAGACGATCTACGTCACCCCCTCGCGCCTGCCGGCGGCGACGCTCGCACGGGCGGCCGAGGTCGTCGCTGCCGCCTGTGACGCCATCGGCGTTCGCGAGGGCCCCGTCCACGCAGAGGCACGGGCCCCTCGCGGCAGCGGCGAGGTGCTCGTGATCGAGGTGGCGGCACGGACGATCGGCGGGCGCTGCGCCAAGGCGCTGCGCTTCGCAACAGGTGCCAGCCTCGACGAGCTCGTCGTCGCCCACGCCCTCGGCCTCGACGCTCCCGAGCTCCCTGCGCTCTCGGCGGGGGCGGCCGGCGTGCTGATGATCCCGATCCCGGCCAGCGGCCGCCTCGCCGCCGTCGACGGGATCGGGCGGGCGCGGGCGGTGGCCGGGGTCAGCGACGTCGAGCTGACCGTTCCGATCGGCGGCCGCCTGCGGGCCCTTCCCGAGGGCGACCGCTACCTCGGCTTCGTCTTCGCCAGCGGCGGGAGCCCGGAGCAGGTCGAGGCGTCGCTGCGCGCTGCCGGGGACGAGCTCGACGTGCACGTCGAGCCCCTCGGCTCCGCCGAGCGCGTGCCGGCGTGAGGGCGGCGCGATGAGGGTGCTCGCCCTCTCGACCTACGAGCTCGGCGCCCAGCCGCTCGGCTGCGCCGTCCCGGCGGCGCTGCTCGGAGCGGCCGGTCACGAGGTCCGCAGCCGCGACCTCTCGCTCGACGCGCTCGACGAGGACGACCTCGGGTGGGCGGAGGCGGCGTGTGTCTCGGTTCCCATGCACACCGCCCTGCGCCTGGCGCTGCCCGTCGTCAGCCGGTTGCGGGGCGCCGGCCTTCCCGTGGCGCTGCACGGGCTCTACGCCCCGGCCGGAGCGGAGGTGGGGGCGCTCGGAGAATCCGACCTCGCCGTCGCCGGCGAGATCGGCGAGGCGCTCCCCGCCTGGCTGACCCGCCTCGCGCAAGGGCACGGCGCGGCGAGCCGCGCTGAAGGGCACGGCGCGGCGAGCGGCGCGGTGCCGGAGGTGCGGATCGAGCTCGGCCGTCCCGGGTCGTCGGCGGTCTCGCTCGTCCCCGACCGCTCCGGGCTGGCGGGCCTCGAACGCTATGCCCGCCTCGCCGGTGGCCCGGCCGGCGAGGAGGAGTGGCTCGTCGGCACGGTCGAGGCCTCGCGGGGATGCTCGCACCGGTGCCGGCACTGCCCGGTGCCGGTGATCTACGACGGGCGCACCCGCGCCGTCGAGCTCGAGCCTCTGCTCGCCGACCTCGGCGCCCTCGTCACGGCCGGAGCCCGGCACATCCACTTCGCCGACCCGGACTTCTTGAACCGGCCGCGGCACGCGCTGGCCGTCGCCCGCGCCCTGGCCGAGCGCCATCCCGGCGTCAGCTACGACGCCACCGTGAAGGTGAGCCATGTGCTGGGGAACCGCCGGCTCTGGCCCGAGCTCGCCGCCACCGGCTGCATCTTCGTCGTCAGCGCCGTGGAGTCGCTGAG
This sequence comes from Acidimicrobiaceae bacterium, assembly GCA_027306715.1. GTDB lineage: Bacteria > Actinomycetota > Acidimicrobiia > Acidimicrobiales > Bog-793 > DAHUZG01. Next base: position 3,873 of record DAHUZG010000349.1, on the reverse strand, counting down.
CCCGATCGTGCTCGAGCGGCTCGACAAGGGCCACGACGCCGCCGGCGCCGCCGAGGCGGTCGCCGTGCTGCGTGCAGTCGGGATCGAGCCTCGCCCGTCGCTGCTGCCGTTCACACCGTGGACGACCGGCGACGATCTCGTCGAGCTGCTCGACTTCGTCGCCCGCCACGACCTCGTCGCCAACGTCGACCCGGTGCAGTGGGCGATCCGTCTGCTGCTGCCGCCGGGATCGCTGCTCCTCGCCTCGCCTGATCCGGTCCTCGCTGCGGCGATCGCCGCTGCCGCCGGCGATGGCGGCGGCGCCGGCGGCGACTCGGCGCTTGACCGGGAGGGCTCGGCTGCGCTCGGTGTCGGCTGGAGCCACGCCGACCCGCTCCTCGACGAGCTGCAGGCAGAGGTGGCCGCGCTGAGCGAGCGGGCAGCCGGCTCGTCGCTTTCCGAGAGCTACCTCGCCGTGCGGGCGCTCGTCTTCGGCGCCCTCGGGCGACCCGATCCCGGCCCCCCGCCGCCGGCGGCGGGCGCGGTCTCGAGCCTGCCCGGGCGACTCCGCCCACGCCTCACGGAGTCCTGGTTCTGTTGCGCCGAGCCCACCGCCACCCAGCTCGCCCTGGCTACGGTGGGCACGTGCGCCCGCCAGCCGACACCCGGGAGTGGGTGAGCTTCGCCGACCCCGAGGAGGACCGGACGTGGCTGTTCGACGCCACCTTCCTCCTGAGCGGGTGGGAATGTCTCTACGGCCAGGGCTGCCAGGGAGTGCTCACCGCGCCTTCGGGTGAGCTCGCCCAGGGCTGCTGCAGCTACGGCGCCCACTTCACCGGTGAGGACGACGCCGCCCGGGTCGAGGCGGTGGCAGCGCGCCTGCCGGGCCACATCTGGCAGTTCGCCGGGCAAGGGGGGCAAGGCGGGCAAGGCCAGTCGCCGCTGCGTCGCCGCCGGCGGGGCCCGACGACCACCCGGCTCGTGCGGGGCGCCTGCATCTTCTTGAACCGGCCCGGTTTCGCCGCCGGGTCCGGGTGCGCCCTTCATCTCGCCGCCCTCGCCGACGGCGTGCCGCCGCTCAGCTACAAGCCCGACGTCTGCTGGCAGCTGCCACTTCGGCGCGAGGACGATCTCGAGAAGAGCGGTCACGTGATCTCGCGCGTCGTCCAGTGGGAGCGCAGGCACTGGGGCCCCGCCGGCGAGGAATTCGCCTGGTGGTGCAGCGAGGACCCGGCGGCCTACGGCGAGGCACGACCGCTCTACGAGCGGATGGACGCCGAGCTGCGGGCACTCTGCGGTGACGCCGTGGTCGAGCTGCTGCGAGGGTTCCTGCGCGCCCGCTACCCCGCATCGGCGCAGCGTGCCGCCCGCTCGAGCCGGGGGGCGGGCGGCGCGAGCCGGCCGGGCGACGTCGTGACCGCCACGGTGGCGCTCCCGCACCCTGCCGTGCGGCGCCGGGACTGACGCGCTGGCGGGGCGGGCGGCTCAGGAGTGGCTCTCGGCGCCGTTCCCGTTCTGCCCGAGCCCGCCTTCGTAGCTGGGCAGCTCGTCGTCCTCGTCGGACTCGCCCTCGCCCGCCTCGTCCTCGTCGAGCTCGCTCGCCTCGTACAGGCACCAGCTGGCGTGGTCGTCCTCGGGGTCGGCTCCGCACTCCGGACACGGCTCGGCCACCACCTCGACTGCCCGCTTCAGGCTGCGCGCCTCTTCGAAGCGCCGATGACGTCCCTTCTTCACGAGCCGCTCCCCGCTCGAGACCGGAACCGTCCTGCGCTCGAACCGCCTGCATGGGCCGACGAGCGCTGGCCTCGGCCGACCTCACGTCAAGACCCTGCGTATCGACCGTGGAGCATACCGCCGTGGGCGGCTCGGGGCTCGGCCGCGCCCGGCCGCGCCCGGCCGCGCCCGGCCGCACCGGTACGGTGAGCGAGTGGCCGAGGAGTTCGACGTGGAGGCGATGACCGCCCGCTTCCGCAGCCGCGCCGCGGCGGTGCGCCGCCGTGGGGTCCCGCCGGTCGAGGGCGACGAGCGGCGCCGGATCATGGAGCAGATGCAGCTCGACTACATGGACTTCGCCATCCTCGGCGACGCCGAGGGATCGCTCGACGACGGCGTGCTCAGCCTGAGGATCGACCTCCGCCCCCCCGAGGACCGGAAGCAGCCGGCACCCGACCAGCCGTGAGCGGAGACGTTCCCGCGGGAACGTTCCCGCGGGAACGTTCCCTGACAGCCAGCGACTCAGCTGGCCCCAGGTAGCCCCCCGGCTGGCCCCGCCGGCTCGACATCGCCGCCGGGCATCGGCTCGAGCAGCACCGGCTGGCGGGAGCGCTCCTCGAGCACGAGCGACCCGTCCTCGCCGAAGGCGAGCGCCAGCTCGCCGCGCGCCAGACGGCCGAGCGGCTCGCCGATCAGCGGCCGGCGCCAGCTGTCGACGAGACGCCCCTCGGGCCGCTCCTGCAGGTAGAGGGCGAGGTCGGCGCGGGTGGCGAGGATCGCCGGGTCGATCCTCAGCGCCTGGGCGCGCTCGGCCAGCCACGCCGCCGCCAGCGTCACCGCCGGCCGGGCGGCGCTCCCGGCGCCCTGGCTCGGCGGGAGGCGCAGCGCCTTGGGCGGCAGCGAGCGCCCCGCCGCGACCGCCTCGAGCAGCTCGCTCGGAGCCGACCCGCCGAGCTGGCGGGCGTCGAGGCTGCGGACCTGCTCCAGCTCGGCGCGGGTGCGGGGCGGCCGGTGGATGATCGAGAGCAGCGCCAGGTCGGAGAGCACGAAACGGACCGGCAGGTCCAGCGCCTGGGCCCGGCGTTCCCGCCAGGCGGCGACGCTCTGGGCGACGCCGCGCTCGACGCCGCGCAGCTGGCGTGCGTGCTTCAGCCGCCACCAGGCCTCCTCGGGGACGGCGGCGCCGCGGCTGCGCCGCAGCAGCAGCGAGCACTCCTCCTCGGCCCAGGCGGCCCGCCCGAGCCGCGCCAGCTCGAGTGAGATGAGGTCGTGCAGCTCGAGCAGGTAGGCGACGTCGCTGGCCGCGTAGCGCAGCTGTGCGCTGCTGAGCGGGCGGCGGGTCCAGTCGGTCAGCTGGTCGCCCTTCTCCAGGCGGCGGCCGAGCAGCCGCTCGACGATGCTGGCGAGAGACGGCGAGGAGAAGCCCATGAAGCCCGCCGCCAGCTGGGTGTCGAAGAGCCGCGCCGGGACCCGCCCGCAGGCCCGGTCGAGCACCTCGAGGTCCTGGTCGGCAGCGTGCAGGACGGCCAGACCGGGCCCGGCGAAGATCTCGGCGAGCGGGGCCGGGTCGACCGCCAGGGGGTCGATCAGCACGGTCTGGCCGGCCCAGGCGAGCTGCAGCAGCGCCAGGCGCGGCCAGTAGCTGCGCTCGCGGTGGAACTCGGTGTCGAGGGCGTAGCGGTCAACGGTCGCCAGGTCACCGATCACCTCGGCGAGCCGGCCAGCGTCGTCGACGATGCGGTACCCCGCCTCGGTCACCCCGGCTCAGCCGCCGTAGCTCATGCGGGTGTCCTCGATGCGCAGCACCTCGTCGTCCTGGGAGCGGCCGGTGCCGAAGGCGGCGGCGGCGACCTCGCCGACGAACAGCGAGTGCGATCCGCAGGGGACCGTCGAGATGAGGCGACAATCGAGCCACGCCAGCGCCAGCGACGGCACCGGCGCCCCGGTCGCCGGCGCGTCGAGGTACTCGACGCCGTTGAGGGTGCAAGCGACGGGATCGTCGGCTGCGGGCTTGACGAACTTGCGGACGACGGCGCGGTCCTCCCGCGCGAGCAACGAGAGGCTGAAGCACCCGCCGGCGGCGACGAGCTCGTGGGTGAGCGCCGAGGTCTCGACGCTGACGCCGACGAGCTTCGGCTCGAGAGCGAGCTGGGTCACCCAGTTGCAGGTCATGAGGTTCCG
>DAHUZG010000336.1 GCA_027306715.1 Acidimicrobiaceae bacterium | reverse complement strand
TGAGCACGCGGATGGTGGGAGCGGTGGTGATGGCGCACGGGGACGACCGCGGCCTCATCCTGCCCCCGAGAGTCGCCCCGCACCAGGTGGTGATCGTGCCGATCGGGCGTGGCTCCGACACCGGGCCGGTCGCCGAGGCGGCCGCCTCGCTGGCCGGCGAGCTCGGGCGTCTCGGCGTACGAGTGCGCCTCGACGACCGCGCTCAGCTCACGCCCGGCTTCAAGTTCAACGAGTGGGAGCTGCGAGGCGTACCGCTACGCGTCGAGCTCGGTCCGCGTGACCTCGCCGCCGGGAGCGCCACGGTCGCCGAGCGCCTCTCGGGGGAGAAGGCCCAGCGGCCGCTCGTCGGCGTGGCGGCGTGGCTCGCCGAGCGCCTCGAGGCCCTCCAGACCGAGATGCTCGAGCGGGCACGCCGGTTCCGCGAGCAGCGCACCGTCCGCACCGACACCTTCGAGCAGCTCGTCGAGGCGGTGGCGGGCGGCTTCGCGCTGGCGCTGCACTGCGGCCTTTTCGAGTGCGAGGCACGGATCAAGGAGCAGACGACGGCCACGCCGCGCTGCGTGCCGCTCGGCGCGCCGCTCGAGGAGGGCCCGTGCGCCGCCTGCGGCCGGGCGTCGGCCTACGGGACGCGGGTGCTGTTCGGGCGGGCCTACTGAGCCGGCAGCGAGCGCTCGAGCAGCGCCTCGGCGATCTGGACGGCGTTGAGCGCGGCGCCCTTGCGCAGGTTGTCGCCGGCGACGAAAAGGGCGAGGCCGTTCTCGACGCTGGCGTCGCGCCGGACGCGTCCGACAAGTGACGGGTCCCGTCCGGCTGCCCGCCGCGGCGTGGGGATCTCAACAAGCTCGACTCCCGGGGCGGCCGCGAGCAGCCGCCGGGCGGCGTCCGGATCGAGCGGGCGCTCGGTCTCGATGTGCAACGAGACGGCGTGACCGGTGAACACGGGCACACGCACGCAGGTGCAGTCGACGGCGAGGCCGGGCAGGCCCAGGATCTTCCGACTCTCGTCACGCCACTTCTGCTCCTCGTCGGTCTCGCCGGAGCCGTCGCCGGCGAGCGAGCCGGCGAAAGGGATGACGTTGAAGGCGATCGGCTCGGCGAACACCACCGGCGCCGGCGCGATCCCGTCGAGCGCCGAGCCGTCGAAGGTCAGCGCCGCACCCTCGGGGGCGAGCTTTCGAACCTGGTCGTCGAGCTCGGCGACGCCCGCCAGCCCGGCTCCGGAGACAGCCTGGTAGCTCGACACGACAACGCGGCGCAGTCCCGCCGCATCGCGGATCGGTGCCAGCACCGGCATCGCCACCATCGTCGTGCAGTTCGGGTTGGCGACGATCCCCTTCGGGATCGATGCCAGCGCTGCGGCGTTGACCTCAGGCACGACGAGCGGCACCTCGGGGTGCATCCGCCAGGCCGACGAGTTGTCCACCACGATCGCCCCGGCGGCGGCGACCCGGGGCGCCAGGGCGAGCGAGGCCGCCTTGCCGCAGGAGAACAGCGCCACGTCGAGCCCGGACGGGTCGGCGTCCTCGGCATCCTCGACCTCGACCTCGCCGCCGTCCCAGGCGAGGCGGGTGCCGGCCGAGCGGCTCGAGGCGAAGAATCTCATCTGCTCGACCGGCAGCGCCCGTTCGGCGACGATCGACCGCATCACGCGGCCGACCTGGCCGGTGGCGCCGTAGATCCCGAGCCTCATGCGCCTGCCCGCCACGCCGGGCCGGGCGCGGCGCCGGTCACGGCTCGCCGTCGAGGTTGAAGGCGCTGTGCAGCGCCCGCACCGCCCGGTCGGCGGCGGCGGCCTCGATCACGCAGGAGAGCCGGATCGGCGAGGTCGAGATCATCTCGATGTTGATCTCCTCCTTGGCGAGCACCTCGAACATCGTCGCCGTCACGCCGGGATGGGTCTTCATCCCCGCCCCGATGATCGAGACCTGCGCCACGGTCTCGTCGACGAGGACGGACTTGGCGCCGAGGTCGGGTGCCAGCTCCTCGGTCAGCTCGATCGCCACCGCCAGATCGGACTTCGGCACGGTGAAGGAGATGTCGGTGGCGGAGCCGTCGAGGGAGGTGTTCTGGACGATCATGTCGACGTTCACGTTGCGCTCGGCAAGGCCCCGGAAGAGGGCGGCGGCGACTCCGGGACGGTCCGGCACGCCGGCGACGGTGAGCTTCACCTCGGAGATGTCGCTCGTCACCGCCGAGACGACGGCCTGCTCCAGCATCGGGTCCTCCGCGGTGACGATGGTGCCCGGCTCCCAGGTGAAGCTCGAGCGGACGTGGATCGTGACGTGGTGGTTCCGGGCGTACTCGACCGAGCGCAGGGCGAGCACCTTTCCGCCGGTGGCGGCGATCTCGAGCATCTCCTCGAACGAGATCTTCCGCAGGCGCCGGGCGCTCGGCACGAGTCGGGGGTCGGCGCTGAAGACGCCCGATACGTCGGTGTAGATCTCGCAGTGGTCCGCCCCGAGCGCGGCGGCGAGCGCGACGGCGGTGGTGTCCGAGCCGCCCCGGCCGAGGGTCGTCACGTCGCGTGCGGTCGAGACGCCCTGGAAGCCGGCGACGACGGGGACGACACCCTCGGCGAGCGCCTGGCGCACCCGGTCGGGCCGGATCTCGAGGATCTTGGCCTTGGTGTGGTCGGTGTCGGTGAGGATGCCGGCCTGGCTGCCGGTGAACGAGGCGGCTGCGACGCCAAGCTCGGCCAGGGCCATGCAGACGAGGGCGCACGAGACGCGCTCGCCGGTCGTGAGCAGCATGTCGAGCTCCCGGCCAGGGCGGACGGAGCTGACGTCCTCGGCGAGACGGATGAGCGAGTCGGTTGTCTTGCCCATCGCCGACACGACCACGACGACGTCGTCACCCGAGCGGCGGGCGCGGGCGACGTGGTCGGCGACGGCTCGGATGCGCTCGGAGTCGGCGACCGAGGTGCCGCCGAACTTCTGCACGGTGAGGGCCACGGCAGCCACGCTACCTGGCACCGTGCTGCCCCTTCGTCGCGGCGGCTACGTTGACCTGCCGTGCCGAGCGACAAGCGAGCGCGCCAGCGCGCCTACCGCCAGGAGAAGCGCGCCGAGCAGGAGCGGCGCCGGAAGCGCCGGCGCTACCTCATCGGCGGCGGCTGGGCGCTGGCCGTGGTGGCGATCGTCGTCGTCGTCGTCGCCCTGACCTCGAGCAACGGCAAGCCGCCGTCCACCACCAAGCCGAACAGCCGCACGTCGACGACTGCTCTGCCGGGCACGACGGTCGCTCCGGGCACGACCGTCGCCCCGACGACGGCCGTGCCGACGACGACCGCGGCCCCCCCTCCGACGGTGCCGGCCGCCAAGGTTGCCGTGGCGCCCGCCTGTCCGCCGGCGACGCCGGCCGGCGCCGCCAAGCGCGTCATCGCGTTCACCAAGGCGCCGCCGACCTGCGTCGCTCCCAGCTCGGTCTTCGACGTCACCTTCGTCACCGACGTCGGCACCTTCGTCGCCCGGATGGACACCGCAGCCTCTCCGGCGGCGGTCAACAACTTCGTCTTCCTCGCCCGGTACCACTTCTTCGACGGGACGACGTTCCCCCGCGTCGTGCCGGGTTTCGTCATCCAGGGCGGGTCGACCACCGACAGCACGGCGTCGAGCCCGACGAGCCCGGGGTACTCCTTCACCGGCAACACCCCGCCGAAGTCGTGCACCGCCAAGAAGGACTGCTATCCGATCTGGAGCATGGCGATGGCCAACTCGGCCGGTCCGTCGACGAACTCGAGCCAGTTCTTCATCGTCTTGCCGGGGGGGCAGCAGGTTCTCGACCAGGAGCCGAACTACACGCTGTTCGGGCAGGTGATCTCCGGCACGAAGGTGCTGCAGACGATCGCCGCCGGCGGCGCCCCCGACCCGAGCCCGCCGAAGGTGCTGCACTACATCAAGTCCGTCACGGTCACCCAGGTGGCGGCCTGAACGCTCCGGTCCCGCGGCCGAGCGACCTCCCGAGCGAAACGGAGCCTTTCCCGATGACCACCGACTGCCCCCCTGCCGACGGTTCCGCCGAGAAGCGGCAGCGCTTCGACGTCCCGCCGCCGATGTGCATCGACCTCTCGAAGCGCTACACGGCGGCGATGGAGACCTCGAAGGGCACGATCACCTTCGCCCTCGACCCGCTCGGCGCCCCGCGCACGGTCAACAACTTCGTCGTGCTCGCCCGCTACCACTATTTCGACGGGATCGTCTTCCACCGCGTCATCCCCGGCTTCGTCGTCCAAGGCGGTGACCCGACGGGGACCGGGACGGGCGACCCCGGCTACCGTTTCGAGGACGAGCTGCCGCCGGCTGGTCGCTACGAGATCGGCTCGCTGGCGATGGCCAATGCCGGCCCGGACACCAACGGGAGCCAGTTCTTCATCATCTCGGGGCCGAACGGCACCCAGCTGCCGCCGCAGTACTCGCTGTTCGGCAAGGCCGTCGCCGGACTCGACGTGATCGCCGCCATCGAGGCCGTGGGACGCTCCTCAGGGCGGCCGTCGGAGCGGGTGACGATCGACTCGGTCGCAATCCAGGAGCTCGACTAGCACGAGCGCGCCCGTTCGGCAAGCCGGAGGCCGGCGGCTGTCAGCCCACCGCCTTGCCGGCGAGAGCAGCGAGGCCCGCCTCCTCGCCCTCGGCGTAGACGGCGAGACCGGGCTCTCGTGCTCCTGCGCCGGCTGCCCGCCAGGAACCGTCCGGCTCGCGCACGAGCATCGCCGAGGCCGGCAGGCAGACGACGGCGACGCCCGGCGGCGCCAGCGCCAGCGTCCGCTCGAGGCCGCCGCTCGTCGTGCCGTCGTAGCCCGGCACGACGGCGAGGTCGCGGACGAGGCCGAGGCCGACCGAGAAGGCGCCCCCACGTGGGTCGACCATCGGGTCGGTGAGCACCACCGAGGCGGCACCGGCGCCGGCGATGACGGCGCCGTCGTGCCAAGCGGCGATGAGCGACGCGAGCACCGTCGAGTCCTTCAGCACCGAGCGCAGGTGCAGCGGCGAGCCGCCGGCCAGGTAGACCAAGCGCGCCCGCCGCAGCATCTCGGCGTGCGAGCGCTCCTCGGAGTCGGCGCGGCGCAGCACCATGCAGGCCTCGACGCGCCCCCCGAGGCGGCCGAACCAGTCGGAGGCGCCGGCGACGAGGCGATCCGGCCGCTCGTAGGCAGCTGCGGTCGGCAGCAGCACGAGCTCGCCGCCGCTGTTCTCGACGAGGGCGGCGAGCTCCTCGTCGAGGCCGCCGCCGCCCGCCCAGGGGTCCGAGCCGATCAGAGCGAGCGCCCCGATGCCGCCGGGTGCCCCGGCACCGCTGGATGAGGTGGGAGCCACGGCGCCGAAGGCTAACTAACCGCAGCGCCGCAGCGCGCACCCGGCGCTCTTCGCGGCGCTCATCGCCGCGGCCGGGTTCCCGGCTCGATCACGGGCGGCGCCAGGTAGCGGGCGGCGCGGAAGGCGCCGTGCTCGACGACGAGCTCGACGGTGCCCGACTTTGGCGTCCGCGCCGGCCCGGCGAGTGCGACGCCGTGCTCGAGCAGGAGGGCGAGCAGCTCCCCGAGGACGTCGCCGTGGGTGCAGGCGAGCACGTCCGGGCATTGCCCGCCCGCCGGCGCCGGCTGATCGACCCCGCCCGGGAGCGCCTTGAGCAGTCCCGCCCGCGCCGCCGCTCCGCCGGCGCCCTCGGCCAGGTACCCGACGAGCTCGACCGGCCAGCCGCCGCCCTCGGCGACCGGCTCGACGGTCTGCACGCAGCGCACAGCCGGGCTCGACACGATCCGCAGCCGGGCGAGACCGCGGTAGCGCCCGGCCAGGACGCGCGACTGCGCGAAGCCGGTCGCGGTGAGGGGGCGCTCCCCGTCGGAGCGATGCCAGCCCCGCCGGTCAAGGGCGTCGGCATGGCGGGCGACGTGCACGATGCCGCTACGGCCGCCGCCAGCCGGCGCGTCAGCCTCCGGCGACACCGATCGCAGCGCCGATCCCGTACGTCGCCCCGCCGGCGACGGCACAGATGCCGAGCGAGCGAATCGCCGAGAGCCACATCGGCCGGTCCGTGAACGCCGAGAGGACCGCCCCGACGACGAGGGCGGCGACCGCTGTGAGCGCGATCGAGATCAGAACGACGTTCGAGCCCCCGTTGCCGGTGAGGAACGGGAGCAGCGGTATGAGCGCACCGGCGGCGAAGGTGAAGAACGACGACAGCGCCGCCTGCAGGGGGGACCCGAGCTGGTCGGGGTCGATGCCGAGCTCCTCCCGGGCGTGGGTGGCAAGGGCCAGCTCGGGGTCGGCCATCAACTGGCTGGCCAGCTCCTTGGCCGTCGCCGCGGCCACTCCACGGCGCTGGTAGATCTGCTCGAGCTCGTGCAGCTCGCCCTTGGGGTGGCGCTCGATCTCGATCCGCTCGACCTCGAGCTCGCGCTCGAACACCTCGCGCTGGGCGCGCATCGAGATCCATTCACCGGCAGCCATCGAGAACGAGCCACCGAACAGACCGGCGAGCCCGGCGAGCCGGATGAAGGTCCCTCCGGGGTGGGCGGCGGCGGTGCCGAGGACGAGCGAGACGTTCGACACGAGCCCGTCGCTGGCGCCGAAGACAGCCGCACGCAGGCCTCCGCCGCGCGGATCGCGATGGGTGTGCCCGACGTGCATCTCGCCGGCGATCGCAGTAGGTCTCGCGGCCCGGTCGGCGCGGACGCGGCGCAGGACCACGGGCAGCGACGTCGGTCGGGCGCGCCGCGCCGCGGTCGATGCGCCCGACTGCGGATTCTTCATGTCGGCACGATACCGGCCTCTCGGTGCTCCGGGCGTCGGCGTCAGCCCTCCGGGCCGAGCACGGCTCGAAGGAGCAGCAGCGCCGCGAGGGCGGCGACAAGGCCGGCGAGCGCCACCGGCCAGGCCGCCTTCCACCAGTGACGCTCGCGCACGTCGACGCGGAGCCGCTCGAGCGTGGAGAGCCAGAGCAGCACGGCGAGCGATCCGCTCGGAGCGAACAGCGCTCCGGCGTTGGTCCCGGTGAGCAGCGCCCAGATCGTCCAGCCCGAGCGATCGCGTATCGCATGGAGCGCGACGAGGAGCGCCGGGAGGTTGTTGAGCACGTTCGAGCTGAGCGCGCCGCCGGCGACGATGCGTGTGATGTCCGCCGGGGAGGATCCGGAGAGCACCGGCGAGAGCGGGAGATGGACGGCGGCGCCCTCGGCCAGCATTCCGAGCCCGAGCACGGCGACGACGCTCTGCCAGGGGAGCGAGCGCCACGGCAGGCGTCGCGTGAGCGCGGCGAGGACGAGATCGCCGCCGGCCGCGACCTCCCAGGGTTGGCCCCCGATCGCCGGCACGGCGAGGAATCCCGTGACGACGGCGCCGACGAGCAGGCCGCCGACGGCGAGCACCCGGCGGCTGTTTCCGGCGACGGCGAGGTCGACCCCCGAGCCGGGCTCGACCGGGAAAGCCGCGGCGAGGCGCGAGAACCGGGCGCGGTAGGCGAGCCAGCCGGCGCCGGAGGCGGCGACCGTGACGAGCCCGAGATGGACGACGAATCCCGAAGCCGGGATCCCGAGCCGGGCGGCCGCGATGAGATTGGTGAGGTTGGAGATCGGCAGCGCCGAGGACGCCAGCCCCGAGAGCAGCGCCGGCTGGATGGCCAAGGCCAACGGCGACACGCCGCGGTGTCGGGCGATGCGGACGTAGAGCGGCGTCAGCAGGACCACCGCAGCGTCGAGATTGAGAAGCACGGTGACAGCGGCGGCGAGCACCCAGAGCGAGCCGAGGTAGCGGCGCCCGCTGCTCACGAGCCGGGCGAGCTCGGAGAAGAAGCCGTACCGGTCGAGCAGCACGGCGAGCGGCACGGCGAAGGCGACGAAGGCGAGCGGCGCGGCGAGCGACCAAGCGGCGCTGCCGGCGGTCGAGGGGCGGACGGCGCCGGAGAGCAGCGCCACGCCGGCCAGCACGAGCGGGACGAACGACCAGAGCCCGTTGCGGCGCGGCAACAGGATCGAGACGATGGCAAGTGCCAGCAGTAGCAGGCTCAGCGTGGCTGCCAGCATGTCCCTCCCTGCAATCTCCCGGTTCGGCGGCCGGGCACCTGGTTCGTGCGGCGCCGCGTCGTCACGCCCGCTGCCCGCTGCCCGCTGCCCGCTGCCGGTCCCGTTCCGGTCACCTCCGGGCCGTTCCATCGTGGCGCCGAGCGGGCACCGCATCGGCAGAGGGGATCGGGCGGCGGCACGGTATCTGCCCGCTTCAGGGCGATGACGGCCGGTACACTCCGCCGGGATGACTGCGCCGGGATGACTGCGCCGGATGCCGGTTCTGGCGCCGGCGGGAGAGCGACGCCGACCCTTCCCACGCCCCTCCTCGGTCGCCTGCGCGACGCCGTGCTTGAGCGCGGCTATCTGCGGGCTGCCGAGCCGTTCCGGCTTTCCTCGGGTGGGTTCAGCCGTGACTACATCGACATGCGCCGAGCGCTCGCGCAGGGCGCCGACCTGCGGCTCGCGGCGGAGGCCGTGCTCGAGCGCCTGACTGCCCGCGGCTTCGCCGTCGACGCCGCCGGCGGCTTGACGATGGGCGCCGACCCGATCGCCCACGCAGTTGCCGTGGTCGCCGGCTGCGAGTGGTTCTCCGTGCGGAAAGAGGCGAAGTCGCACGGCGCCGGTCGCCGGGTCGAGGGCGCCGAGCTCGGACCCGGGCGGCGGGTGCTGTTGCTCGAGGACACGGCCTCGACGGGTCGCTCGAGCCTCGAGGCGCTCGAGGTCGTGGCAGAGACCGGCGCCGAGGTTGTGCTGGCGCTCGCCGTGCTCGATCGCGCCGGGGTGGCGGCGGCTGCGCTCGCAGCCCGAGGCGTGGCCTTCGACGCCCTCCTCACCTGGACGGATCTCGGCATCGAGCGGCTCAGCGTCGAGCCGTTCGGCCTCGGGCCGGGCAGCTCCGGGCCGGGTAGCGCCGGCCCGGGCGATGTCACCGGCTCTGGCTGATCCGGGGTGGACGTCCTCGACTGGGCCGTGCTGGCCGCCGCGGCGCTCGCCGCCGCCCGCGGCGCCCGCCGTGGCGCAGCGGCACAGCTGCTCAGCTTCGCCGGCTTCCTCGCCGGCCTGGCTGCCGGCGTCGGCCTCGTGCTGCTCGTCGACCCCCGACTGCACGGGGTGCGGACGAAGACGATCGTCGCCCTCGTCCTGCTGCTGGCGCCGGCGTTGCTGCTCAGCGCGGTCGGCCACCGTCTCGGCCAGCGGGCGTGGTCGCGGCTTCGCCGGCTGCACGTCGGGTGGCTCGACGCGGCCGGCGGCGCCGTCCTCGCCGCTGCGGGAACGCTGGTTGTCTGCTGGCTCTTCGCCTCCGTGCTCGTCGACACCTCGGTGGCGACGATCTCTCAGCAGATCCAGAGCTCGCGCATCATCCGGGCCGTCTCCGGCCTCATGCCGCCGGTGCCCGACGCCTTCTCGGCGGTCCAGCGCTATCTCGCCTCGAGCGGCTTCCCGCAGGTCTTCGTCAACGCCTTGCCGGAACCGACGGGTCCTGTGCGGCTCCCCTCGGCGTCGCAGGTGGGCGCGGTGGCGCAGAGGGTGGACGGCTCGACGGTGAAGGTGTTGGCGCTCGGTTGTGGCGATCTCGAGCAGGAAGGGTCCGGATTCGCCGTTTCCTCTGACCTCGTCGTCACCAACGCCCACGTCATTGCCGGCACGAACCAGATCCGGGTCGTGCTCCCCGACGGCGAGCGGCTGGTGGCCAAGCCCGTCCTGTTCGACCCCGTCTTCGACCTCGCCGTGCTGAGGACCTCGCCTCTCGGGATGCCGGTGCTGCGGGTCGACCCGAGCTACGTCGAGCGCGGGACCGAAGCGGTCGTCTTCGGGTACCCGAACGGGGGCCCCTTGCGCGTGGTGCCGGCCGGCATCGAGCGCCGCTTCATCGCCGAGGGCCGGGACATCTACGACAGCGGGCTGAGCACGCGAGCGGTGTACGCGCTGCGCTCCGTCGTGCGGCCCGGCAACAGCGGCGGACCGCTCGTCGACCTCGGCGGTGAGGTGATCGGTGTGGTCTTCTCGCGTTCGGCGTCAAATCCCGACCTCGGCTACGCCCTGGCCTCGCCCGCTGTCCTGCAGCGCATCGACACTGTCAACACCTCGGGGCTGGCGGTGAGCACCCAGTCCTGCATCGCCGGGTCGTGAGGGGGCGTCCGCCACCGGTCGCGCGCCCCGGGCGCCCGGCGGGCAAGCGACGGGTGGGCGACGGGTGGGCGACGTGTGCCATTCGCCACGAGGCCCGGGTGCGGCAATGATGGGCACGTGGCGCTGAGGATCGAGGACTACGCCGTCGTCGGCGACACCCACACCGCAGCGCTCGTTGGACGCGACGGCTCGATCGACTGGCTGTGCGTGCCTCGTGTCGACTCGCCGGCGGTGTTCGCCAAGCTCGTCGGCAACGAGCAGAACGGCTACTGGCGGATCGCGCCCGCTGTCTCGCCGGCACCGGGAAGCGGCGAGCCGCTACTGGCGACGCGGCGCGCCTACCGCGGCGACAGCCTCGTCCTCGACACCTACTGGACGACGGACACCGGTACCGTCCGGGTCACCGACTGCATGCCGCTGAGAGACGAGCACCCCGAGGTCGTCCGCCTCGTCGAGGGGCTCTCCGGACACGTCGCGATGCGCCTCGATCTCGTGATGCGGTTCGGCTACGGGCGCGTCGTGCCGTGGGTGCGCCGAGTCGACGGCCTGCTCGCGGCGATAGCCGGCCCGGACGGCCTGGCGCTGTGGAGCCCGGTGCACACGCGAGGCGAGGATCTCTCGACCGTCGCCGAGTTCACCGTCAGCGAGGGCCAGCGGGTGCCTTTCGTGCTCGGCTGTTACCCCTCGCACCTGGCGCCGGGGCGTCCGCTCGACGGCCACTACTGCATCGAGGACACCGAGCGCTGGTGGTCGGACTGGGCGGCGATGGCAACCGTCGCCCCCGGGCGCTGGCGCGACGCCGTGGTCCGTTCGGAGATCACCCTCAAGGCGCTCACCTACGCCCCGACGGGCGGGATCGTGGCGGCGGTGACGACGTCGCTCCCCGAGGCCCTCGGCGGCGAGCGGAACTGGGACTACCGCTACTGCTGGCTGCGCGACGCCACCCTCACCCTGAGCGCCCTCATGGCCGCCGGCTACCACGAGGAGGCGATCGCCTGGCGTGACTGGCTGCTGCGCGCCGTCGCCGGGGACCCCGCCGACCTGCAGATCATGTACGGGCCGGCGGGCGAGCGCGACCTCGTCGAGGCCGAGCTCGGCCACCTCTCGGGCTACGAGGGGTCGCGCCCGGTGAGGATCGGCAACGCCGCCGCCGGGCAGTACCAGCTCGATGTCTACGGCGAGGTGCTCTCTGCGCTGCACGAGTCGCGACGCGGCGGGATGGAGCTCTCGCAAGAGGCCTGGAACCTCGAGCGGGTGCTCCTCGACTTCCTCGAGGACGGCTGGCGCCAGCCCGATGACGGGATCTGGGAGGTGCGCGGGCCCCGCCGGCATTTCACCCACTCCAAGGTTATGGCGTGGGTGGCGATGGACCGGGCGGTACGCGATGTCGAGGAATTCGGCCTCGAGGGGCCGGTCGAGCGGTGGCGGGCGACGCGCGACGAGATCCAGAAGGAGGTCTGCGAGCGCGGCTTCGACGCCGAGCGGAACACCTTCACCCAGTACTACGGCTCGAAGGCGCTCGACGCGAGCACCCTCATGATCGCCATGGTCGGATTCCTGCCGCCGCAGGACCGCCGAGTCGTCGGGACCGTCGAGGCGATCCAGCGCGAGCTCACCCACGACGGCTTCGTGCTGCGCTACGACGCCGAGAACGCCGGCGACGTCGACGGTCTCTCCGGGCGCGAGGGCGCCTTCCTCGCCTGCTCGTTCTGGCTCGCTGACAACCTCGAGCTGATCGGCCGCCACGAGGAGGCGGTCGAGCTGTTCGAGCGCCTGCTGGCATTGCGCAACGACGTCGGGCTGCTCTCCGAGGAGTACGACCCGGTGGCCGGGCGCCTCGTCGGCAATTTCCCGCAGGCGTTCTCGCACATCTCGCTCGTCAACACCGCTGTCGGGCTCGCCCACGCCGACGCCTTCGCACCCGGCTCGAGCCACGCCGACCGGTTGGCAGGCAGCAAGATTCAGGTTCCGGGTCACCTTCGCCACCGTCTCGCCAGCCGCCACCCGTTCGCCCTGCGGCACAGGTCCCGTTGAGGCGGGCGCCGTTCGCTCGTCGTCCAGCCAGGAGGAGCTTGCCATGAAGGCAATCACGGTCGTCCCCTTGAAGGCCGGCTCGGCCTCGCTCGAGGAGGTCGCCGAACCCGCCCCGGGGGAGGGCGACGTGCTCGTCGAGACCATCGCCGTCGGCGTCTGCGGGACCGACGCCGAGATTGTGAGCGGTGACTACGGCTGGGCTCCGCCCGGGCGCGAGCGCCTCGTGCTCGGCCATGAGTCGCTCGGGCGCGTCGTCGAGGCACCGCAGGGATCGGGGCTGGCGGTCGGCGACCACGTCGTCTGCATCGTCCGCCGGCCCGACCCGGTGCCATGCTACGCCTGCGCCGCCGGCCAGTGGGACAACTGTCGGAACGGCCAGTACACCGAGCACGGGATCAAGTCGCTCGACGGGTTCATGCGCGAGCGCTACCGCACTCCCGCCGACGCGCTCGTCAAGGTCGACGCCGCGCTCGGGCTGTGCGGGGTGCTGCTCGAGCCGACCACGATCGTCGCCAAGGCCTGGGACGACGTCGACGAGATCGGCAATCGGGCGGTCTGGCGCCCGGAGAAGGTGCTTGTCACCGGCGCCGGGCCGGTGGGGCTGCTCGCCGCCCTCCTCGCCCGCCAGCGCGGCCTCGAGGTGCACGTGCTCGACCACCTCGAAGGGGGAGCCAAGTCGCGCCTCGTCGAGCGCCTCGGCGCCACCTATCACACCGGCTCGGTTGCCGATGCCGTGGCCGCCCCCGACGTCATCCTCGAGGGAACCGGCGTGCCGCAGCTCGTCGTCGACGCCATGCGCTCCGTCGGCTCCGGCGGCGTGGTCGCCCTGCTCGGCGTCGGCTCGGTCGGCAGCCAGCTCGGCGTCGATGTCGGCTCGCTCAACCGCGACATGGTCCTCTCGAACAAGGCCGTCGTCGGCTCGGTGAACGCCAACCGTAGCCACTACCAGTCGGCGGTCACCGCCCTGAACGCGGCCGACCGGGACTGGCTCGCCGCGCTGATCACCCGGAAGCTGCCGCTCGACCGCTTCTCCGAGGCGCTCCAGCACGGCCCCGACGACGTCAAGACCGTCATGCAGCTCTCCGAGCCGTGAGCACCGTGCTCGCCGACGGGGTCGTCGAGATCGACACCCGCCTCGGTGGCTTCGACCACCTCACCGCCGGCTACCTGCTTGCCGGCCCGGCGCCGGTGCTGGTCGAGACCGGCAGCCAGAGCTCGCTCGAGGTGCTGCTCGCCGAGCTGGCGGCGCTCGGGCTCGGGCCCGAGGACCTCGCCGGAGTGGCGGTCACCCACATCCATCTCGACCACGCCGGCGGTGTCGGCGACGTTGCCCGTGCCTTCCCGAAGGCTCGGGTCTACGTCCACGAGCGCGGCGCACGCCACCTCGTCGACCCTCACCGGCTCGTCGCCTCGGCGGCGATGGTCTACGGCGACAAGCTGGACTCGCTCTACGGGCGCCTCGAGCCGACCGAGGCCGACCGGATCACCGTCCTCCACGACGGCGACGAGGTCGACCTCGGCGACGGCCGGCGGCTGCGGGCGATCGATTCGCCCGGGCACGCCAAGCACCATCTCGGCTTCCTCGACTCGGCCTCGGGGCTGCTGTTCGCCGGCGATGCCGTCGGCGTCAAGCTGCCCGGCGGGGGCGCCCTGCGCCCGGCGACGCCGCCGCCGGACTTCGACCTCGACCAGGCACTGGACTCGCTTCGGCGCTTCGGCGAGGCGCGCCCGGCTGCGGTCGCGCTGGCGCATTACGGGCTCATCCCCGGGCGCCCCGAGGAGCTGCTCGAGGACGCCGGCGAGCGCCTGCGGGCGTGGGCCGCAGAGGCGACGCGAGCCTGGCAGGCGGGAGAGGACATTGCCGCCGCGCTCGAGGCGCGCTTCGCCGGCGACACAGAGGGCGCCGACCCCGTTCAGGCGGGGCGTCTCGACGTGCTGAACGGCTACCACTCGAACGCCGCCGGTTTCCGGCGCTGGCTCGAGACCCATGAGGCGGCGGCGCGAGACGGAGCACCCGCCGAGAGCTGATCAAGCGCCTCAGGCGGCCGGCGGCGCCCGCCCGGACGCTGCCGCCACGTGCTCCTCGCCTGGCCGGTGGTCGGCCTGACCCGAGTCGTGGTGGCGCAGCGCCGCCTTCCCGGCGGCCTGCCGCTGTCCGAGCTCGGCCCGCCAGGCCCGCCAGGCCCGCCACTGCGCCTCGACGAGGCTCGCCCTGGTCGGCTCGTCGAGCTGTACCCAGTCGCGATAGTCGTCCCGATTGTGAGGGCCGCACGTCATCTCGCCGTTGACCTGACTGGTGAGCCCGCCGGCCTCGTACGGCACCTTGTGGTTGGTCTGGCAGCGGCTGGCCGGCACCGAGCAGCTCGGATGGCTGCAGCGCCGGTCGCGCAGCTCGCAGGCGCGCCGGGCGGCCCCCGAGAACAACCGCCGGCGCATCCCCACCTCGACGCGGCCGGCGGGGTCGAAAACCGCCCGTTCGAGGATCGCCTCGTCGAGATACGGCAGCAGCGATCCCGGGCTCGCCACCGCGCCCGAGGCGAGCTCGAGAATGCGACCCTTCAGCGTCTCGTAGCCGACGAGGACGCTGAACAGAGGCGCCGGCCTCGGGCGGTCGTCGGGGCAGGCGCCCGAGCGCCGTGCCATCTCGACGAGGGCGTCGGCCCGGTGCTGTGACGGGGTGCGAACGAGCTCGTGCCGGGCCGGCTCGCGCCCGAGCCGGAGGTGTGCCTGGCGCCGGTCGCCCTCGTACAGCAGCTGCTCGAGGCGGTCGAGCTCGTTCGAGACGATCTCGCCGGCGATCTCGTCGAGGGTGATCCGGCCGAACCACATCCCCCCGGTCGACCGGGACAGGCTCACGTCACGGCGGTTCCGCCGTTCCTCGGCGGCAACCTCGCTCCCGTCGGGGTCAGCGAGCTGCTCGAAGTACCTGCAGCAGCGCTCGAAGTCGTCGAAGCGAAGCGTCCGGGCCTTGTCCACGAGGAGCTCCTCGAAGTCTTCGAGCGCCTCCGCGCTGCGTCCCCGGCCGAGACCGGCAAGAAGCGCCACGTGCGAGCCGCTGAGCTCGCCCGAACGCCAGGCCGCCGCTGCGAAGGGCAGCTCGGCGAGCGCGCGGCCGAGGCGGACCTGTCGATTGGCCGACGAGCGCGGCAACCGGCAGCGCCACGCAATGAAGCTTCCCGGCGTGCGGGCCCCCGACGGGGCGTAGGCGCCGGAGGCCCTCAAGCGCTCCGCCGCGGCGCAGGTGACCGCCTCGAGCCGGGAGAGCAACCGGTTGAGCGCGACCACGCTCTCGGTCTCCTCGAGTAGCTCGAGCTGCTCGGCCGCATCGTCGATCGCCTCCGCGAGGCGCTCGAAGCTCATCTCGACAGTGCAGCAGAACGGTGTGTCATCACGGCGGTGCCGAGCAGGGATCGAGCAGGGATTGATACAGCGAGGTGCTATGCGCCGGGCGGCCCCCCCGGCCTCCCGGCCCCCCTGCCCCCCCCGGCCTCCCGGCCCTTCGGGGCGGCTCAGTAGCGGTAGTGCTCCGGTTTGTACGGCCCGTCGACGGGCACGCCGAGGTAGTCGGACTGCTTCTCGGTGAGCGAGGTGAGCCGCACGCCGAGGGCGTCGAGGTGCAGCCTCGCGACGCGCTCGTCGAGCTGCTTCGGGAGGGTGTAGACGCCGACGGGGTAGTCGCCCGCCCCGCTGAAGAGCTCGACCTGGGCGAGCACCTGGTTGGAGAACGAGCAGGACATCACGAAGCTCGGGTGGCCGGTGGCGCAACCGAGGTTCACGAGCCGTCCCTCGGCGAGCACGATCACCGAGTGGCCGTCGGGATAGGTCCAGAGGTCGACCTGCGGCTTGACGGTCGTACGCGTGATGCCGGGAGTGCCGGCGAGGCCGGCCATGTCGATCTCGTTGTCGAAATGCCCGATGTTGCAGACGATGGCGTTGCTCTTCATCCTCGAGAGGTGCTCCGCGCTGATGACATCGCAGTTGCCGGTCGCTGTCACGAAGATGTCGCCCCGCTCTACGACGTCCTCGAGGCGGACGACCTCGATCCCTTCCATCGCCGCCTGGAGGGCGATTATGGGGTCGATCTCGGTGACGACGACCCGGGCTCCCTGGCCGCGCAGCGAGGCGACACAGCCCTTGCCTACGTCGCCGTAGCCGCAGACGACCGCCAGCTTGCCGCCGATCATCACGTCGGTCGCCCGGGAGATGCCGTCGATCAGCGAATGGCGGCAACCGTAGAGGTTGTCGAACTTGGACTTCGTCACCGAGTCGTTGACGTTCATCGCCGGCCAGAGCAGCTCACCGCGCTCCAGCATCTGGTAGAGGCGGTGGACGCCGGTCGTCGTCTCCTCGCTCACGCCCCTCACCTGCTGGGCGACGTTGGTCCACTTCGCCGGATCGGCGGCGAGGCTGCGGGCGAGCAGGCCGAGGACGATCTGCTCCTCTTCCGAGCCGGCGCTCGAGGCGTCCGGCACGCGCCCCGCCTTCTCGAGCTCGACGCCGCGGTGAACGAGCAGGGTCGCATCCCCGCCGTCGTCGAGGATCATGTTCGGGCCGTCGCCGTCGGGCCACGTGAGCGCCTTCTCGGTGCAGTCCCAGTACTCCTCGAGGGTCTCGCCCTTCCAGGCGAAAACTGGGATGCCGCGCGGCTCGTCGGGGGTCCCCTCCGGGCCGACGGCGACCGCCGCGGCCGCCTCGTCCTGGGTCGAGAAGATGTTGCAGGACGCCCAGCGCACCTCTGCCCCGAGGGCGACGAGGGTCTCGATGAGGACCGCGGTCTGCACCGTCATGTGCAGCGAACCGGTGACGCGGGCTCCTCGCAACGGCTGCGTGGCGGCTAGCTCTCGGCGCAGAGTCTGCAGGCCCGGCATCTCGTGCTCGGCGAGGCGGATCTGGCGCCGCCCGAGGTCGGCCAGGCCGAGATCCTTCACCGCGAAATCCGTGTTGTTCGCCTTCATCGAGCCTCCTCGTCCGAGCAGGCCACAATCTACCGAGGTCCGACCACCGAGGGTCCGACCACCGAGGGTCGGGCGCGCCGAGAACGGCCGCGGGCCGCCCCGGGCGCTGCCGCCGGAAGGGCACGGCGCCCGGAGCGACCGCGGCGCCGTGGCTGCCCCCGGCCAGCGGAGGGAGTGGGATTCGAACCCACGGTACGCATGACGTACAACGGTTTTCGAGACCGCCCGATTCGGCCGCTCTCGCATCCCTCCGGGCGAGAGGCTAACCGACGGTGGAGCGGCGCTCGGTGAAGAACTGCCGCAGCAGGGCGGCACACTGCTCGGCGAGCACGCCGGGCACGACGGGCAGCTCGTGGTTGAGGCGCGGGTCGGCGCAGAGGTTGTAGAGCGTCCCGCAGCTGCCGGCCTTGGCATCGGCGGCGCCGAAGACGAGCCTCCCGGCGCGGGCGGCGACGAGGGCGCCGGCACACATCGGGCACGGCTCGAGGGTCACCACGAGGCAACAGTCATCGAGCCGCCACCGCCCGAGCGCCGCTGCCGCGTCGCGCAACGCCAGCACCTCGGCGTGAGCTGTCGGGTCGCCGAGGCCCTCGCGCTCGTTGTGGCGACGGGCGAGCACCTCGCCGTGGCGCAGGACGACGGCCCCGACGGGAACCTCGCCCGCAGCGGCAGCCGCTCGCGCCTCCTCGAGCGCCAGCTGCATCGCCTGGAGGTCGGCCGCCGCCTCGTCCGGTCCGTCGGCGGCCCGGCCACTGTTCACCGCGGGATGGTAGCTGGCACCGGCGGGCCCGGGCGCCTGTCGGCAGGCGGTCGGCTGGCTGGCGGAGGAGGTGGGATTCGAACCCACGGTCCCTTGCAGGACACACGATTTCCAATCGTGCCGATTCGGCCGCTCTCGCACTCCTCCCGGCAGCGCCGCCCCGCGCTCGCCGGTGGCGGGCAGAGAGCTCCGAGGAGCCTGCGCGGCCCGACACGCTATCCTCTCGGGGCCGGGCAGGGCTCCGGCGCAGCACGCCGGCGCGCGCAGCGGCCGGGTTCTGCGCAACGACGCACCGTGAACCGAGTCAGGGCCGGAAGGCAGCAGCTCTCAGCGGATCGCGCCGTGTGCCGCAGGGGACCTGGCTGCTGCGCACGCCGGCGTGCTCGCCGCCCGCCTCCTGCTCGGGCCGGGATCTCGGCCGGCACGTAGGGCGCGGTTGAGCCATCGCGGCCCTACCATCGCGGCATGTCCGAGCCGACCCCCGAGCGCATCACCGGTTCCGGTGCCCCTGCCGAGGGCTACCAGGCCCTCTACCGGCGCTTCCGGCCGCAGCGCTTCTCCGAGCTGCGCGGGCAGGACCACGGCAGCCTCGCCCTGCGCAACGCCGTGCGCTCCGCCCGGGTCGGCCACGCCTACCTGTTCAGCGGGCCGCGCGGGACCGGCAAGACGAGCTCGGCGCGGATCCTCGCCAAGGCGCTCAACTGTGCCGAGCCGATCGAGGGCGAGCCGTGCGGAGCCTGCGGCTCCTGCCGCGCCATCGCCGCCGGCAGCTCGTTCGACGTCCACGAGCTCGACGCCGCCTCCTCGAACGGCGTCGAGGCGATGCGCGAGCTCGTCGCCCGCGCTTCGCTCGCCACGCCCGGGCGGTGGAAGGTGTACATCGTCGACGAGGTCCACATGCTCTCGACGGCTGCATCGAACGCTCTCTTGAAGACCCTCGAGGAACCGCCGGCGCACGTCGTCTTCGTGCTCGCCACGACCGAGCCGCAGAAGGTTCTGCCGACGATCCGCAGCCGCACCCAGCACTTCGAGTTCCACCTGCTCGACGACGACGTCCTCAGCTCGCTGCTCGACGACGTCGCCGCGCTCGCCGGTCTCGACCTGCCGGCTGGCACCGTCAAGATGGCGACCCGGCGTGCCCGCGGCTCGGCTCGCGATGCGCTGTCTGCTCTCGACCAGGCGGCAGCCTCCGGTGTCCTCGACGACGACCAGGAGTCGCTGGCGGCGATCGTCGGCGGCCTGGCGCGCCGCGAGACCGCCGCTGCCCTCACCGGCCTCGAGTCGGCGGTGCGTGCCGGCCGCGATCCCGAGCAGGTCGCCGTCGAGCTCGTCGAGCGGGTCCGCACCGGCTTCCTCGCCGAGGTGGCCCCGGGTGTCGGCGGGGCGGCGCCGGCGCACTCTCCTGAGCACGCCGAGGTTGAGGAGCTGGGCCTGGCGCGGGCGGTGCGGGTGATGGAGGTGCTCGGCGCGGCCCTCGTCGCGATGCGCGACGCCCCCGACACGCGCATCACCCTCGAGCTGGCCCTCGTCCGCTGCTCGCTGCCCGAGGCCGACGACTCGCCGGCGGCGCGCGCCGAGCGGATCGAGCAGATCGAGCGTCGCCTGGCCACGGGGCTGCCGACTGCGCCGGAGACAGCGTCCCCCGCGCCGCCCCCTGCTGCTGCGCCCACGGCCGCTCCGGTTGTTGGGCCGTCTCCTGGAGGCAGCCGCCGCGCCCTCGGCGCCTATCGCCGTCCCGAGGGGGCGCAGCCGACCCCGGCCGCCGCCGCCGCGGCGCCGCCAGCGGGTGGCTCGCCTGCTGTTGAGCCGCCCGGCCCCCCCGCCGCCCCCGCCGCTCCTGCCCCCGCCGGCGGACCGAGCCGCGACGATCTGGTCGCCGCCTGGGGCGACCACGTGCTGCCCGGCCTGGCGCTGAAGCTCCGGGCGTACTACGCCGCAGGCCGCTTCGTCGCCAGCGAGGCCGGACCCGCTGGCGAGCCGGTGGCGGTGCTCGCCTTCCCCAACGCTGCCCACGTCGAGCACGCCGAGCCCTTGCGGGGCGACGTCGAGCGGGCGCTCGGCGCCCACTTCGGCAGGCCCGTGCGGATGCACCTCGTCGTCGACGACGAGCGCGACGACGGCGCCCGCCGGCGAGCGCCGGCTCGTACCGCCGCGGAAGCTGTCCCCGAGCCCGACGACGACGAGCTGTCGGCGCTGCGCGAGCCTCCCGAGGAGGATGAGTCGACCCCGCAGCGGGTCCCCGCCGGGGGGCTAGCGTGGGCCGAAGGAAGGCTCTTGGAGGCCTTCCCCGGAGCGGAGGAGGTCTGAGCGACGTGACCTCGTCTGCCGGAGGCGGCTTCGGCGCGATCGTGTCGCAGCTGCAGCACCTCCAGGACCAGATCGCCGGCGCCGGGTCGGACGAGGAGATCGCCGGCACCGCCGCCGGCGGAGCAGTGACGGTGCGGGTGCGTGGCGATCTCGAGTTCACCTCGGTGAGCATCGATCCGGCGGTGGTGGATCCCGGCGACGTCGCCACGCTCGAGGACCTCGTGCTGGTGGCTGTCCGCGACGCCGTGTCCCGGCTGCAGCGGGAGCGTCAGACTGCGATCGGCCAGGTGATGGGCGGCGCGCTGAGCGGTCTGTTCGGCGCCCTCGGCGAAGCCGTGGACGAAGCCTGGGACGAGGACGACGAGGAGGACGAGGACGAGGACGACGGCGAGGACGACGACGACGCCGGGGCCACCGCCGCCCGGGGGGCGCTCGAGGGCCCGTCTCCTGCCGGCGGAGGCTCGCAGGCGCCTCCGGCGCCCTCCGCCGGGCCGGACGAGCCCGGGCCGGTCGGCGGGTGACCGCCGTCCCCGGGCCGACCTGCTGAGGAGCCCATCCTGGCGCTGTTCGACGGCCCCATCCAGGATCTTGTCGACGAGCTCGGCCGGTTGCCGGGCATCGGCCCGAAGTCCGCGCAACGGGTCGCCTTCTGGCTGCTCAAGGTGCCCGACGAGGACGCCCTGCGCCTCGCCCGAATGATCGTCGAGGTGAAGCGGCAGACTCGCGTCTGCACGGTCTGCTTCAACGTCGGCGTCTCGGAGATCTGCACGATCTGCGCCGACACCCGGCGCGACGCCACCGTCGTCTGCGTGGTCGAGGATCCTCGCGACGTCGTCGCCGTCGAGCGGACACGGGAGTACCGCGGCCGCTACCACGTGCTCGGGGGCGCGCTCAACCCCCTCGAAGGGGTCGGCCCGGAGCAGCTGCGGATCCGCGAGCTGCTCTACCGGCTCGACAACGACGGGATCCGCGAGGCGATCCTCTGCACGAACCCGAACCTCGAGGGCGACACGACGGCGATGTACCTGGCCCGGCTGCTGAAGCCGTTCGGTGTGAAGGTCACCCGCATCGCCAGCGGCCTGCCGGTGGGCGGCGACCTCGAGTACGCCGACGAGCTGACGCTCGGGCGGGCGCTCGAGGGCCGGCGCGAGGTCGACGCCTGAGCGGGCGCCGCCCAGCGCCAGCGGGCGCCCGTCGCCCGCCGCCCAGCGCCAGCGGGCGCCCGCCGCCCGCCGTCAGCCAGCGGGCGCCCGCCGCCCGCCGACTCCGCCGCCCGTGAGTAGTCTGCCGCTCGTGGCCGAGACCGACCCGATGGCGGACCGGCTCGCCGAGCTCGCACGCCGGAAGGCGCTGGCGCTGGCGCCGGCCGGCGAGGAGGGGCTCGCCGGCCAGCGGGCGCGCGGCAAGCTGACTGCCCGCGAACGCCTCGACTATCTCCTCGA
>DAHUZG010000324.1 GCA_027306715.1 Acidimicrobiaceae bacterium | reverse complement strand
TGGCGCTGGCGCGGCTCGACGCCGATCCCGCTGCTGCGCTTGCCGATGGCTCCGCCCGGGCCTGTTTCGACGCAATGGTGGCCGCCCAGCACGGTGACCCCTCTGCCCCGCTCGCCCGGGCGCGCCAGGTCGTCACCCTCGACGCCGACCGCAGCGGCGTCCTCACCCGCCTCGACGCCCGCCCCGTGGGTGTCGCCGCGTGGCGCCTCGGCGCAGGCCGGGCTCGCAAGGAGGATCCCGTCAGCCCGACTGCGGGAATCGTCTGTCTCGCCAAGCCCGGGGAGGAGGTGCGAGCCGGCGAGCCGCTGCTCGAGCTGCACCTCGACGAGGCGTCGCGACTCGACCACGCCCTGGCCGCGCTCGAGGGGGCGATCGAGATCGGCGACGGCCCCGTGCCGGCCGCGGCGCTCGTCATCGAGCGGATCGTCTGAGCCGATGCCGCAGGAACCCCCGGGCGCCGCGGCGGTACGCTCGTCCGGTGCCGCGAGCAAGCCCCAGCCTCGAAGAGGTGCGCCGGGCGCCGAAGGTGCTGCTCCACGATCACCTCGACGGCGGCCTGCGGGCAGAGACAGTCGTCGAGCTCGCCGCTGAGCACGGTTACCGCGACCTCCCGACGACCGACCCCGGCGAGCTCGCCCGCTGGTTCGTCTCGGACACCCCCCGCAGAGACCTCGTCCGCTACCTCGAGGGCTTTGCGCACACGGTCGGCGTGATGCACTCTGCCGAGGCGCTCGAGCGGGTGGCCTACGAGTGCGTCGAGGACCTCGCCGCCGACGGCGTCGTCTACGCCGAGGTCCGCTTCGCTCCGGAGCTGCACCTGCTGGGCGGGCTCGATCTCGACGGCGTCGTGACCGCGGTGCTCGCCGGCTTCTCCCGGGGGATGTCCGACGCCTCTGCCGTCGGGCGACCGGTCGTCGTGAGGGCGCTGCTCACGGCGATGCGCACGGCGGCGCGCTCGCTCGAGATCGCCGAGCTGGCCGTGCGCTACCGCGACGACGGCGTCGCCGGCTTCGACGTCGCCGGAGCCGAGGCCGGATATCCGCCGACCCGCCATCTCGACGCCTTCCAGCTCGTGCAGCGCGAGAGCTTCCACGCCACCTTGCACGCCGGTGAGGCCTTCGGCCTGCCGTCGATCTGGGAGGCGCTGCAGTGGTGCAACGCCGAGCGCCTCGGGCACGGAGTGCGCATCGTCGACGACATCGCGCTCGACGACGCCGGCGAGGCGCGGCTCGGCCGGCTGGCGAGCTACGTGCGCGACCGCCGCGTGCCGCTCGAGCTGTGTCCCACCTCCAACGTCCATACCGGAGTCGTTGCCGACCTGGAGCACCACCCGATCGGGCTGCTCGCCTCGTTGCGCTTCCGGGTGACGGTCAACACCGACAATCGCCTGATGAGCGGTGTGACGCTGTCCGAGGAGCTCCATCGCTGTGCCCGGGCGTTCGGATGGGGCTGGCAGGAGCTGCGTTGGCTCACGATCAACGCCATCAAGAGCGCCTTCTACCCCTTCGACGAGCGGCTGGCGCTGATCAACGGCTCGATCAAGGGCGGCTACGCCGAGCTAGCGGTCGAGTGAGCACTCCCGGAGGGGCCGCCCAAGGCCACGAGCGGGTGGAGGCGGCTATATCGTCGCCCTCCGGGTGCCGTAGGGAACTCTGTGATTGCGCAGGTCACGAGTTGATTCGGCCACCCCTCCCGCCCGACGAGGACCGCCGGCTGGCAGCGCTCAGGCGGCTCGCCCTGCTCGACACCGAGGCGGACGAGTCCTTCGCTCGCATCACCCGTATCGCCCGCCGCCTGTTCGAGGTTCCCGTCGCCTTCGTCAGCCTGCTCGACGAGGACCGCCAGTGGTTCAAGTCCCGCGTCGGCGCCGACTCCGAGGGCACCGACCGCGACATCTCGTTCTCGGCCCACGCGGTCGCCGCCGACGAGCTCCTCGTCGTCGTCGACGCCCGCGTCGACGAGCGCTTCCACGACAACCCGCTCGTCAGCTCGGGCAGCGTCGTCTTCTATGCCGCCCGCCCGATCCGCTCGCCGGAAGGGCTCCCCGTCGGCGTGTTCTGCGTGGTGGACTCGACGTCCCGGAAGTTCTCCGACGAGGACGCAGCGACCCTCGAGGACCTGGCGGCGGTGGTCGAGCGCGAGATCGAGATGCACTACCGCGCCTGTCTCGACGAGGTGACAGGGGTCTACAACCGCCGCGGCTTCGTCGCCATCGGGCGGAGCGTCCTCGAAGGTGCCGCGCGACGGGGCACCTCGGTGGCCGTCGCCTACCTCGACGTGGACGGCCTGAAGGGGGTCAACGACGAGCACGGCCACGGCGTCGGCGACCACGCCCTGGTCGCCGTCGCCCACGCGCTGCGGGCGGGCACCCGCGCCTCTGACGTCGTCGGGCGGCTTGGCGGCGACGAGTTCGGGCTGCTGCTCTGCGACTGCAGCAAGCAGGCCTGCGACGCCATCCTCGGCGACCTGCAGCAGCGGTTCGCCACCGAGCTGGCAGCGGTCGCGCCCGGGCTCCACGTCGGGCTGAGCGCCGGCGCGGCGGGGGCGGACGAGGGCGCGGGGACCGGGCTCGACGAGCTGATCCGGCTCGCTGACGCCGAGATGTACGCCCGCAAGGTCGCCAAGCAGCGCGCCTGAGCCGCCCTACCGGCCCCGCCGGTGGCTCCCCCTCGGGGCCGGCTGCGGGTGCCGGGCTAGGTTGGCCGGGTGCCTGCGAGCCTTGACGAGCCGGTCGACCTGCGATCCGACACTGTCACCCGGCCGACGGAGGGAATGCGGGCGGCGATGGCCGCTGCTGTGGTCGGGGACGATCACTACGGGGAGGACCCGACCGTCAACGCCCTCGAGGCCCAGGTCGCCGAGCTGTTCGGGCACGAGTCTGCGGTCTTCGTGCCGACCGGGACGATGGGGAACAACATCGCCCTCCGCCTGCTCGCCGCGCCGGGGACCGAGGTGCTCGCCGAGGAGGAGGCGCACGTCGTCACCTACGAGATGGCGGGGCTGGCGGCCCTGGGCGGCGTGCAGACGCGGACGATCCCCGGCTCGGGGGGAGTGTTCGACCCCGCGGCGCTGGCTCCCCGGCTGCGCGTCGACCCTCCCGGTCCGAATTCGAGCGGGGACAACTACGCCATGGTCGCCACCGCGGCCGTGGCGATCGAGAACACTCACGTCCACTCCGGCGGCCGCGCCTGGACCCTCGCCGAGATCGATGCCGTCGCCGCCGTCACGGGCCCGCTCGGCGTGCCGCTGCACTGCGACGGGGCCAGGATCTGGAATGCGGCGGCAGCGACTGGCACGCCCTTGTCGGAGTACGGGAGCCGGTTCGCCACGCTGTCGGTCTGCCTCTCGAAGGGACTCGGGGCTCCCGTCGGCTCGCTCGTCGTCACCACCGCCGAGAACGAGGTCCGGGCACGGGCGATGCGCCGCCAGCTCGGCGGGGCGATGCGGCAGGTCGGCGTGCTCGCGGCCGCGGGTATCTACGCCCTCGACCACCATCTCGAGCGGCTCTCAGAGGACCACCGCCGCGCCCACGAGCTTGCCGAGGCGCTCGCCGAGATGGCGCCGGGACGGGTGATCAACCGGCCGACACCGACGAACATGGTGCTGCTCGAGGTGAGCCAGGCGAACGTCTTCGCCCACGAGCTCGCCGAGCGCGGGGTGCTCGTCGGCGCGCTGACCCCGACGGTGCTGCGTTTTGTCACCCACCTCGACCTCACCGACGAGTCGATGGCCTACGCCGCCGAGGTGATCCGCCGGCTGCTCGCCGAGGAGCCGCCCGCTCAGGGCGTCAACGCCTCCGCCACCGCGACGCGCAGCCGCGACATCTGACGCGACGCCGCCGCCCGGGCCGCCGCCAGCCCTGCTCCGGCCACGGCCCCCGGCGGTACGACGACCTCGAGATAAACCTTCAGCTTCGGCTCGGTGCCGCTCGGGCGCACGATGACGCGAGCCCGGAGCGCCCTGTCGCCGTTGCCGTGGGCGACCCAGCCGCCGAAGCGGAGCAGCACGCCTGGCGCCGGCGGCAGCGCGCCGAGACCGCGCTCGAGGTCGATCGCTTCGGCGACCGGCATGCCCGCCAGGGCTCGGGGTGGCGTCGACTGCCAGCGCCCGAGCGTCGCCGCCAGTTGCGCCGCGGCCGCCTCGCCGTCGAGCCGCAGTGACCACTGCGAGGTGAGGTGCACGCCGAAGCGCTGCTCGAGCTCGTCGAGGCGCGCCGTGAGCGGCCGGCCGGCGGCGAGGCCCGCCGCGGCCAGCTCGGCGGCGAGCAGGCCGGCGGAGATGCCATCCTTGTCACGCACGGCATCGCTGACGGCGTATCCGAGCGCCTCCTCGTAGCCGAAGAGCAGGCGAGCTCCCGGCATGCCGTCGGCGGCACGGGCGATCCACTTGAAGCCGGTCAGCGTCTCGACGAAGCGAGCGCCGGATGCCTCGGCGAGCTTGGCGAGAAGCGTCGAGGAGACGATCGAGGTGGCCACCACCGGCGCCGGCGTCCCGTCGCCTGCCGTCCGGGCTGTGGCTCCCGCGCGGGCGAGGAGGTGGTCGCCGAGGATGGCGCCGAGCTCGTCTCCGCTCAGCACCCGCCAGCGCGCCGTCCCGTCGCCGGCCGGGACGGCGACGGCGAGGCGATCGGCGTCGGGGTCGTTGGCGAGCACGATGTCGGCGCCGACCCGGGCCGCCTCGGCGATGGCGGGGTCGAGCACGCCCGGCTCCTCCGGGTTCGGGAACGGCGCTGTCGGAAAGGCCGGATCGGGTTCGGACTGGGAGGCGACGAGGTGCGGTGGCTCGAAGCCGGCCTACTCGAGCAGCGCCGGCAGCACGAGGCCCCCGACCCCGTGTAACGGGGTGTAGACGATCCGCAGGCGTCGTGGCCCGTCCCGATCGAGCACGCCGAGCACCGCGGCGGCGTAGGCGCCGAGCAGCTCGGCGCGATCGACTTCCACGATCTCGCCGCCCCCGCCCCCGCCCCCGCCCCCGCCCCCGCCGGGGCGGCCGCCGGGGCCACCGCCGTCGATGCTGGCGCCTCGGCCGCCGGGGTCCGAACCTGCGCCGGCCGGCACCGGGAGCGCCTCGGACGCTGCGTCGGCGATCAGCCCGTCGTCGGGCGGGATGACCTGGGCGCCGTCGGCCGCGTAGACCTTGTAGCCGTTGTCGGGGGCCGGGTTGTGGCTGGCGGTGATCATGACGCCGGCGGCAGCGCCGAGATGGCGGACGGCGAAGGCGGTGAGCGGCGTCGGCAGCGGCTGCGGGAGAACGTGGACGCGTACGCCATAGGCCGCGGCCACCTCGGCGGCGTCGGCGGCGAACTCGGCGGACCCGTGGCGGGCGTCGCGCCCGATGACGATGCCGGCACGGGCGGCCCTCGGGCCGCCGCGGAGCACCCAGCGGGCGACGCCGGCGGTCGTGCGGCGGGCGACGAGGCGGTTCATCCGTGCCGGGCCGGCCCCGAGCGGAGCGCGCAGGCCCGCCGTGCCGAACCGGAGCGGCTCGGAGAATAGGGCCTCGAGCGCCGCGGTGTCCCCGCGGTCGAGCAGCGCCTCGAGCTCGGCACGGGTCGCCGGGTCGGGGTCCTCGGCGATCCAGGCGCGCACCTCCGCGGCGAGCGCCGCCGGCAGCGCTGCGGGGCTGCCGGCGGGTCTGGCGGCGCCCTCGCTCACACCGTGGCGAGCGCCCGCTCGACCACGGCGGCAAGCAGCCGCGCCAGCGCCGGTGCCGCCGCCTTTCCGGCGGCGAGCACCTCGGCGTGGTCGAGCGGCGCCTCGAGCACGCCGGCAGCCGCGTTGGTGACGAGGGCGATGCCGAGCAACGCCGCGCCGAGGTGGCGAGCGGCGATGGCCTCGATCACCGTCGACATCCCGACGAGGTCGGCGCCGAGGGTGCGCAGCAGGGCGATCTCCGCCGGAGTCTCGTACTGGGGTCCGAGCAGGCCGGCATAGACGCCTTCCGCGAGCGAGGGCTCGGCCTCGCGGGCGAGCGCCCTCAGCTTCGGGTCCCAGGCCGAGCTGAGGTCGACGAAGCGGCTCGGCATGTCCGCCGGTGGCGGGGCTCCCGCGAGCGGCGAGGCGCCGGTGAGGTTGAGATGGTCGGCGATCAGCACCGGCTGTCCGACGGCGTAGTCCCGCCGGATCCCGCCGGCGGCGTTGGTGAGCACCACCGTGCCCACGCCGGCGGCGATCGCCGTGCGGACGGGGTGCGCGACCACCGAGGGCGTGTGCCCTTCGTAGAGGTGGGCGCGGCCGAGGAGGAGCAGCACGTTGCGCCCGTCCACGGTGACGGAGCGGACGACGCCGGTGTGCCCGGCGACGGTCGTGCGTGCAAAGCCGGGGAGCTCGTCAGCGGGGAGGTCCACCGGGTCTTCGCCGAGCCCGGCGACGGCCTCCTGCCAGCCGGAGCCGAGGACGACGGCGAGATCGTGGCGCGGGCGGCAGGTACGGCGTGCCAGCTCGGTCGCCGCCGATTGGGCGATGGCGTAGGCGGCAGCGCCGCCCGCTGCTGCAGCAGCCCTCTCCTGCGCCGACGGCGCCGGCGCCGGCGGTGGGGTGGCTCCCGCCTGCCCGGTGCCGGCGCTGCCCTCGGCCCCCCCGCGGGCGGCCGCCCCGGCGGCGATCCCGACGGCTGCGCCGAGGGCCGCCCCGGCGAGCACCTTGAGCGGGTCGAGCACCTTGAGACGGTCGATCTCAGCCACGTGCGGCCGCCGCGATCGCCTCGAGCAGGCGCCCGGCGCCGTCGGCGCACTCGTCCTCGGTGAGGCTCAGCGGCGGTGCCACCCGAAGCACGTTGCCGTGCATCCCGCCCCTGCCGACGAGAAGGCCCCGCCGTCTCGCCTCCTCCTGGACCCGCGCGGCTGCTGCGGGGCTCGGCCTAATGCTTCCCGGCTCGACGAGCTCGACTCCGAGCATCAGCCCCTTGCCGCGAACCTCGCCGACGGCCGGGACGTCGGCGCTGCCGGCGCGCACGGCGTCAATCAGCTGCGTCCCGACCTTCGAGGCGTTGGACTGTAGGTCGTGTGCATCGAGGTAGTCCAAGGTGGCGAGGGCCACGTGAGTGGCGAGCGGGTTGCCGCCGAAGGTCGAGATCTGGTTGGACCGGACGTTGTCCATGAGCTCGCCCCGGGCGACGAGGCCCCCGATGGCGAGCCCGTTGCCGAGACCCTTGGCGAAGGTCATCACGTCCGGGGTGAAGCCGTGAGCCTCGATCCCCCAGAAGTGGTCGCCGGTGCGCCCCCACCCGGTCTGCACCTCGTCGGCGATGAAGAGGGCGCCGATCTCGTCGAGCACGGGCTTCATCGCGCCGAAGAAGCCGTCCGGCGGGATTGTGAAACCACCCACCCCTTGGATCGGTTCGGCGATCATGCAGGCGACCTCGCCGGCCGTCGCCGTGGCGATGACGTCGCGCAGGTCGGCCACGCAGGCGGCGATGTAGCCCTCGTCGTCGAGATGGCGCCACGGCGAGCGGTAACGGTAACCCGAGTGCACATAGCTCACCTGCAGCGGTGACAGTGAAGACGGCGACCAGCTTCGGATCCCGGTCACCCCTGCAGCAGCGAAAGAGCGCCCGTGGTAGCTCCCGCGAAGCGCCAGCACCTGGTTCGAGCGCCGGGTCGCGGCGGCGACGAGCAGCGCCGCCTCGTTGGCCTCGGTGCCGGAGTTGGTGAAGTAGACCTTGGCGCCGGAGATTCCCGATCTGGCGGCGATCCTCTCGGCGAGGGCGATCTGGTCCTCGATCAGGTAGAGCGTCGAGGTGTGGGCCATCTTTCCGACCTGCTCTCGGGCCGCTTCGACGATCTCGGGGACGTTGTAGCCCAGCATCGTCGTCAGGATCCCGCCGAAGAAGTCGAGGTAGCGGTTCCCCTCGGCGTCGACGACATGCCGCCCCTCGCCGTCGACGAGGGCGATCGGCTCGTCGTAGTAGAGCGAGATCCAGCCCGGCAGGACGGCGCGGTGGCGGGCGAGCAGGTCGGCGTGTCGGCTCATCGTGGTCTCCTTTGCCTCTCGGCTGCCTCTCGGCGAGCGGCGCGGCCCAGCGGGCACGACAGAGCATGCCCGGCGGATCGCAGCGATGATGCCATCACCGGCGCTGCTCCTGCTCAGCTGCGACGGGGCGCCGCACCCGTCGAGGCGCGGACGGCGAGCGCGGTCGGGACCACGCTCGGATGGCTGGTCCAGCGCCGCCCGGCGCGCTCCGCGGCGCTCACCTCGAGCAATAGCTCTGCCCCGCAGGACCCGAGCCTGCGAGCGGGCAGCGCGACCGAGGTGAGGGCGGGGCGCACGACCCGGGAGTGAGGCAGGTCGTTGAAGGCGCAGACCGAGATCTCGTCGGGAACGGCGATGTTGAGCTCGGCGAGGGCGAGCAGGACGCCGTAGGCCTGATCGTCGGTGCCGCAGACGATGGCGCTGCGCCCATTGAGCCGCCCAACGGCGGCGACGGCGCGGATGGCGGCAGCGGCGGCGTCGAAGTCGTTCCCCGCCCGCAGCTCGATGGCGCTTCCGCCAGACCCGGCGGCGAAGTGGCGCAGGACCGCCGCACGGCGCAAGGAGAACGTCGGGGAGTCGGGCTCAGGCGTGAGGTACGCGATGTGACGGTGGCCGAGGTCGAGCAGATGCGCGGCGAGCGAGTCAGCGCCGCCGCCGAGGTCGAACAGCACGCTCGGACCGGCCCAGGCTGTCCCCGGCTCGTCGAGCAGCACCACCGCAGCGGCCAGGGTGCCGAGCCCTCGCAGCGCGGCGTCAGGGGGAGCATGGCAGATGACGCCCCCTACCCGGGCACCGACGAGGCGGTCGAGCTGATCGGGAGCACCGCCACCCCGGCGCTCGGCGATCGCCAGCACGAGGTCGTAGCCGCCTCCGAGAACCGAGCTCACCCCCATCGCGAGGTAGCCGAAGAAGGGGCTGGACAGCTCGGGAAGCAGGAGCGCCACGGTGCTGCGCTGCCCGGTGACTAGCTCACGGGCGCGGGAGTCGACCCGGTATCCGAGGTCGGCAACGGCCCGGCGGACGACCTCCTGCTGGCCCGGCGACACGCGCCCGTCGGCCTTGCCGTTGACCACGAGCGACACCGTGGCGATCGACACGCCGGCGCGGCGGGCGACGTCCCTGGCCGATGATGCACGGCGACGCGGTGGTGTGGGATCGGCTGTCATGCTGTCTCGCGGGGGCATTAAGCGATTGACAGACAGTATATCGGCACGTAGCCTGCCGCCAGGCGAGAGGTGGGCGAGCGAGGAGGGGCAGCTGCTGTGCGGGAAGCGGTGCACGGGGACGAGGTCGCCTTCTACCGGGAGAACGGGTTCGTCGTGCTCGAGAACCTGCTCGACGCCGAGGAGGTGGCGCGCTGGCGAGAGGTGATCGACAGTGCCCTCTCCGAGCGGGAGAGCCGGCTGCCCCTTGCCAACGAGAACTACGACGCCTTCTTCCAGACAGAGGATCCGTATTACGACCGGGTGTTCACCCAGAAGATCAACCTCTGGATGACGAGCGAGCCGGCACGCGGCCTCGTGCTCGACGAGCGGCTCGGTCGCATCGCCGCCGATCTCGCCGGAGTCGACGGGGTGCGTATCTGGCTCGACCAGGCCTTGGTCAAGGAGCGGTACGCCAATCCCACCGCCTTCCACATCGACGTGCCGTTCTGGTCCTTCCACTCCGACGACGCGCTCACCATCTGGATCGCCTTGACGGATGCCACGTTAGAGAACGGCTGTTTGTGCTACATCCCGGGATCGCACCAGACGAAGCGGTACGACAACGCCGCGATCGGCAAGGAGATCGGGTCGCTGTTCGACGTCTATCCGCAGTGGCGCGACGTCGAGCCGGTCCACTGTCCCGTGAGAGCGGGCGGGGCCGTCGTGCACAACGGGCTGACCGCCCACGGAGCGGGAGCCAACATGACGCCTCGCCGCCGGTTCGCGATGACGGTCGCGTACATGCCGGACGGCTGCACCTACAACGGCCAGCAGGACATCCTCACCAAGGAGCAGGCAGAGCAGCTGCGGGTCGGTGACCGGCTCGAGGACGAGCGGCAGAACCCGCTCGTCTTCTCGCGCTCGCCGGCCGCCGCGTCGTGAGCGCCGGCTCGCGGCCGAGCGGCGACCTCCCCGACGAGACCTCCCCGACGAGACCTCCCAACCAGAACGCTTCGACCATGACGTCACGGCTTAAGAGGAGTTATCTCACCGGAGGGCTCGCGTTGGCCGGGTCGGGAGCTTTGGTGCTGGCGCTCGGGGCAACGCCGGCCGCGCTCGCCTCCACGGCGGCGCCGGCCTCGACGGCGGCGCACGGCAGCCTCGC
>DAHUZG010000323.1 GCA_027306715.1 Acidimicrobiaceae bacterium | reverse complement strand
CACAGGCTGGCGCCAGCCTGGCGACGGCGGTGGCCATCTCGGCCGCCGTCTCGACGTGGTGGACGGCGCCCACCTCCGGCGACGGCAGCTCGGACGCCGTCACGAGGACGACCTCGGCCCCGCGCTCGGTGGCGACCTCGGCGATGGCGTGACCCTGCTTGCCCGAGGAGCGGTTGCCGACGAAGCGCACCGGGTCGATCGGCTCACGGGTGCCTCCCGCAGTGACAAGGACCCGCAGCCCGGCGAGCGGGCCGTGCCGGGCTGGCGGCGGAACGGGCGGCGCGGCGGGTGGCGGGGCAAAGTCCCGGCCGGCGCGCCGCCCGGCGAGCACTGCGTCGGCCGCGGCGACGATCTCGCTCGGCTCGGCGAGCCGCCCGGAGCCGACGTCCCCCCCGGCGAGGCGGCCGCTCACCGGCTCGACGAGCTCGACCCCTCGCCGGCGCAACGTGACGAGGTTCGCCTGCACGGCTGCGTGCTCCCACATCTCGGTGTGCATCGCGGGGCAGAGCAGGACCGGCGCCCGCGTCGCCAGCAGCACGGCGCCGAGCAGGTCCCGGGCGAGGCCTGCTGCGGCCTCGCCGATGAAATTCGCCGTCGCCGGCGCCACGACGACGAGGTCGGCACGCCGGCCGAGACTCGTATGCGGGATCGCCTCCTCGTCCTCGAACATGTGCGTGCGAGCCCGCTCGGAGGCAAGCGCCGAGAACGTCGTCGCTCCGACGAATCGCGTGGCGGCGCGGGTCAGCACGGGCACGACGTGGGCACCGGCGTCGACGAGCCGCCGGCAGACCTCAACGGACTTGTAGGCGGCGATGCCGCCGCACACGCCGAGCACCACCGTCGCCCCCGCGAGGGCGCCGAGCTCGACAGCGCCGCCCGAATCGCCCGAGCCCACCAGAACGCCTGCGGGCGCTACTCCTGCGGATCGCCCGGTTCGAGCCCGGCGGCACTGTGGCCCGCCGGCTCGGGCTCGGCGAGCACGAGCTCTGCGATCGTGGCACTCGGGGGCATGTCGTCGATGTCGGCGCCGATGGCGCCGAAGGGCTCGTTCACCTCGGCGTCGTCGACCACCTCCTCGCCCTCGACCGCCAACTTCCCGGCGCGTACCTTGCCGGCCGCGATCTCCTCGAGCGCGATCGAGAGCGGCTTCCGGGCGACCGACGCCACCTGGGGCGGGACGATCGCCCCGAGGCCCTCGCCGAGCTGGTTGAAGTAGGAGTTGATCTGGCGCCCGCGCTTGGCCGCGAGAGTGACGAGGGTGAACTTGGAGTCCACCGCCTCG
Organism: Acidimicrobiaceae bacterium; assembly: GCA_027306715.1. GTDB lineage: Bacteria > Actinomycetota > Acidimicrobiia > Acidimicrobiales > Bog-793 > DAHUZG01. The sequence continues at coordinate 8,442 of DAHUZG010000323.1, read as the reverse complement.
AGCAGCTGCTCGATCGGCGGGTCGATCATGGTGCTGCGCTGTTCTGCCATCACGCTCCTCGTCAAGACCTCACGTCCGTCGTCGCGTTCCCGGGCCGACCGGCCCCTCTCGAGGAAACGGGCGCGAATGCTCAGGCGCCGCGACGCGCCTCCTCGATGATAGACACCAGCTGCCCGACCGTCCGCTCGACGTCGTCGTTGACGACGACGCGCCGTGCGATGCGGCGTGCCACGGCGACCTCCTCGTCGCCGAGGCTGAGCCGCTTGGCTATCTGACGCGGAGGGTCCCCCCGCTGACGCAGCCGCTGTTCCTGCACATCACGGGAGGGCGGCACGAGCAGGACCACCCAGACGTCGGGAAGGCGTTCGAGGACCTGCTCAGCGCCCTGGACGTCGATCTCGAGGACCAGGTCCCCGCCGGCCTCCAGCTCGGGCAGAGGGGTTCCGTAGTACTCGCCGAGCACGGTCGCCCATTCGAGGAAGCCGCCGGCCTCGACTCGCTCGAGGAACGCGGCGCGATCGACGAAGGTGTAGTCCTCGCTCGTCTCGTTAGGGCGGGGTGCCCGGGTCGTCCACGAGCGCGACAGCGCGAGCTGCGGGTCCCGCTCGACAAGCCTGCGGATGACCGTGCCCTTGCCGGCTCCGCCAGGGCCGACAACGACGAGGATCAGGGTCGGTTGACCGCCTCGAGCAGCTGCTCCCGCTGCTTGCCGCCAAGTCCTTGCAGGCGTCGCGTCTCGCTGATGCCGACCTGCTCCATGAGCCGCCGAGCCTTCACCTTGCCGGTGCCCGGTAGCGACTCCAGCACCGAGAGGACCTTCATCTTGCCGACGATCTCGTCGCCGTCGGCCTTGCCGAGCAGCTCCTTCAGGCTGACGCGGCCGCTCTTCAGGTGGTCTTTCAGCTCGGCCCGCTCCTTCCGCGCCTTGGCGGCCTTCTCGAGCGCAGCCTTCCGCTGTTCGGGGGTGAGAGTGGGTGGTTGAGGCATGGGCGGGTACGATAGCGCAGGTCACCGCCGCGCACCACGACCGCGCACCGGGGCCGCGCACCGGGGCCCCACAGCGGGGGGGGCGCACAGCGGGGGGGCGCCGCTCCGGTGTGCGGCGACGAGGGTGAGTCATCGCGCCGCTCTCTCTGCGATGATTCGCGGGAGCTCTCGAGCGTTTTGAAGGAGGCCGAACATCGTGGCGAGCGTGCTCGAGGTGGAGAACCTCCGGACCGAGTTCCACCTCCGCTCGGCGAACGTCCGTGCCGTCGACGGCGTCACCTTCTCCGTCGAGCAGGGCGAGTGCGTCGGGCTCGTCGGCGAGTCCGGCTGCGGGAAGTCGACGACGGGCCTGTCGATCATGAAGCTGCTTCCCGACGTCGGTCACCTCACCGCCGGCTCCGTCCGGCTCGCCGGCCGCGACCTGGCGCCGCTGTCGGAGCCGGACATGCGGCGCCTTCGGGGCAACGAGATGGCGATGATCTTCCAGGATCCGATGACGTCGCTCAACCCGACCTGGACGATCGGGCGTCAGCTCGCCGAGCCGGTTCGTCTCCACCGCGGCGCGACGAGGAGCCAGGCCCTCGACCGGGCGCTCGAGGTCCTCCACCTGGTCGGGATGCCGCACCCGGAGGAGCGCCTCGACTACTACCCCCACCAGCTCTCGGGCGGCCTGCGCCAGCGGGTGATGATCGCCATGGCGCTCGCCTGCGAGCCGAAGCTGCTGATCGCCGACGAGCCGACCACGGCACTCGACGTCACCATCCAGGCCCAGATCCTGAACCTCATCGACGACCTCCGCGAGCGCCTGCGAATGGCGGTCGTGCTCATCACCCACGACATGGGCGTGATCGCCACCCGCACCGACCGGGTGATGGTGATGTACGCCGGCAAGATCGTCGAAGGGGCGAAGACCGAGGAGCTGTTCGGCTCGGTCAGGCATCCCTATACCGAGGCGCTGCTGCGCTCGATCCCCCGCGTCGAGCAGCAGCGTGAGGCGCGCCTCGACTCGATCCCCGGCTTGCCCCCCGACCTCTCGCGCCCGCCGGCCGGCTGCCGCTTCCATCCCCGGTGCCGCTACGGCACCGCCGAGTGCACCGCCGAGGAGCCGTTGCTTGCGCCGGGGCCGGGGCCGAGCCCCGGCGCCGGCGCCGCCGAGACGAGCCGACCGAGCGCCGTGGCGGCCTCCGAGGTGGGCATCATCCACATCTACGCCTGCTACCACCCCGTCAGCGGCGGAGAAGGGATCGATGCCCGCCCGCTCGGGTTCCCGGCCCTCTCGGGGGAGGCCCCCCGCCAGGCTGCGCCGGCGGACGACTCGTCGACCGCCGGCGAGCTCGAACAGCCCCTCTCCTCGCCGGCCGACCTCTCGCCGGCCGACCTCTCGGCGCCCGGACCGGGGGCGGCCCGACCGGGGGGCGTTCCCGCCGAGCCCGGCGGCGGACCGGTCGAGCCGGCCGCCGCCCCGGTCGGCGTGCCGGTCGGGACCCGGTCAGGTGTCGGCGCGCCGAGCGCTACCGCCCCCGACGGGATCGTGAGCTCGTCAGCCGGCGGCCTCGTCGTCGACCACCTCGTGAAGGACTACCCCGTCACCTCCGGCTTCCTCCAGCGCGCCGTCGGCTCGGTGAAGGCGGTCTCCGACGTCTCGTTCGCCCTTGCCCGTGGCGAGACCTTCGGGCTCGTCGGCGAGTCGGGCTGCGGGAAGACGACGATCGGGCGGCTGGTCGTGGCCCTCGAGCAGCCAACCGCCGGGTCGGTGAGCTTCGACGGGACGGACCTCACGAAGCTGAGAGGCGGCGAGCTGCGCCGGCGCCGGCGCCACCTGCAGCTCATGTTCCAGGACCCCTACGCCTCGCTCGATCCTCGCATGCGGGTCGGCGCCATCGTCCGCGAGCCGCTCGCCATCCAGGGCGTCGGGAGCGCCGACCAGCAGCGCCGGCGCGTGCGGGAGCTGCTCGGCGAGGTCGGCCTGCCGGCGGTGGCCGAGGAGCGGTACCCGCACGAGTTCTCGGGGGGCCAGCGCCAGCGCATCGGCCTCGCCCGCGCCCTGGCGCTCAACCCGCAGCTGATCGTCGCCGACGAGCCGGTCTCCGCCCTCGACGTCTCGATCCAGGCCCAGATCCTCAACCTGATGCGTCGGCTCCAGGAGAGCCACGGGATGAGCTACGTCGTGATCTCGCACGACCTCGCCGTCGTCCGCTACCTCGCCGACTCGATCGGGGTGATGTACCTCGGCAAGCTCGTCGAGATCGGTCCGGCGGCGGCGATCTACGAATCAGCGGCGCATCCCTATACACGCGGCCTGCTCGACACCGTCCCGAGGCCCGACCCGGCTCTGCGCCACCGCCAGCGCGCCGCCGTGCGCGGTGAGCTGCCGAGTGCGCTCAACCCTCCGTCGGGTTGCCGCTTCCGGACGCGCTGCCCCTTTGCCCAGGACCGCTGCGCCGAGGAGGAGCCGCCACTGCGGCTGTTCGGCACCGGGCACCGGGCCGCCTGCCACTTCCCGTTGCAGACCCCGCTCGAGGACGACCACTCGGCGCTCGCCAAGGTCGCCCCGAGCTGAGCCTCGGCCCGCCTCCCGGCCCCGACCGCCGGCCCCGACCGCCGGCCCCTGCCTCTGCCGGTCAGCGACGCTGCAGCCGCACCTCGAGGGCGTCGCGGGCGGCGTCTCCGATGAAGTTGACGGCCATCACGACAAGGACGATGCAGGCGCCGACGGGGTAGATCAGCCACCAGTAGCCGTCAAGCAGGTAGGTCACGCCCGAGGAGAGCATGTCGCCCCAGTCGGTGCTCGGGTACTGCAGGCCGAAGCCGAGGAACCCGATCGCCGCCAGGGCGAGGATGGCGTCGGCGACCTGGAACGTGGCGTTGACGATGACCACGCTCAAGGCGTTGGGGATGAGATGGCGCAGGCCGATCCGCCGGCGCGTCGCTCCCATGACCCGCGCCGCGGCGATGAAGTCGCGCTCTCGCAGCGAGAGCACCTCGCCGCGCACGAGCCGGGCGGGCACGAGCCACGAGAACAGAGCGAGGATGACGCTCAGCGAGAGCACCGTGGCCGTGTACTTCGTCGAGACGATCAGCACGACGAACAGGAACGGGATCGACAGCAAAGCGTCGACGACGCGCATCAGCACGGCGTCGACGACGCCTCCGGCGAGCCCGGCGATCGTGCCGTAGAGGGTGCCGATGGCCGTCGCCATGACGGCGGTGAGGAAGCCGACCTCGAGGGCGGACTGGCCGCCCTTCATGATCCGCCCGAGCTCGTCGAAGCCGTTCGAGTCGGTGCCGAGCGGACGCCCGGCACCGGGGGGCAGCTCGGCGAGGGCGGTGTTCCCCGTGATCTGGTTGGTGTGGTAGAGCAGCGGCCCGACGAAGCAGAACAGCACGAAGATGACGAGGATGGCGACACCGACGACGGCGAGCTTGTTCTCGACGAACGAGCGCAGCGCCAGCTTCCAGCCGCTCCGGGCGGCCCCGACCTCCCCGCCCTCGGGCGACAGCTGGGCAGGCGACGTCGGCTCGCTGAGAGCGGGCGGCCGCGTGGCGCCGACCAGGGCCTCGTCGGCCTCGACGCCGGCACCGCCGGGAAGCGAGGGCACGTCGCGGATGCTCACTTGAGCCGGATCCTCGGGTCGGCCAGGCCGAGGCTGACGTCGGCGACGAGGTTGCCGATGACGGTCAGCACGCCGGCGACGAGGGAGTAGGCGAGAAGCACCGGGTAGTCCTCGTTCGACAGGGAGTTGAAGAACAGCACGCCCATCCCCTTGTAGTTGAACACGTTCTCGGTGATGAGGTTGCCCGCCAGAAGCGACGGGATGCTGAGCCCGACCAGGGTGACGATCGGGAGGCAGGCGTTGCGCAAGAGGTGGCGGGTGAGGATCATCCTCTGCGAGAGGCCCTTCGCCTTGGCGACGCGGATGTAGTCCTGGGCGAGGGTGTCGATCGCCGAGGAGCGCATGTAGCGCGAGAACGAGGCGACCTGCACCGCAGCCAGCGTCACCACCGGCAGGATCATCCAATTGGCCTGCTGGATCACCCCGAGCACGGACTGCGACTGGCTGGCCTCGCTCGGCAGCCAGTTGAGGTCGAGGGCGAAGATCTCGATGAGGATCAGCCCGAGGAAGAACGTCGGCATCGAGTAGGTGATGAACGCCCCGCTCGTCAGCACGTAGTCGCCGGGCGTGTTCCGCTTGACCGCCTGGAAGATCCCGAGCGGGATGGCGACGACGAGGGCGAGGACGAGCGCCGATCCGCTCAGCAGCGCGCTGCGGCCGGCGTTCTGGGCGAACAGGGTGTTCACCGACTCGTTCAGCTTGTAGGAGAAGCCGAGGTTGCCGTGCAGGTTCTGGTCGAGGTAGTGCCAGTACTGAACCCAGATCGGCGAGTCGTAGCCGTGCTGGCGGTTCCAGGTGGCGACCGCCTGCAGGCTCGCCCGCAGTCCGAGCACGACGCGGCCCGGGCTCGGCGAGACGATGTGGAGGAGGACGAAGGTGATGACCGTCACGCCGAGGACGACGATCGCTGCGGTGATCAGGCGCCTGACCAGGTAGGCGGTCACCAGCTGCACCTCCTCCGGCGCTGCGGCGTCAGTTGATGCGACTCGGTTGATGCGACTCGGTTGATGCGACAACGCCGGCCGGGCGGGGAAACCTCCCCCCGCCCGGCCGGCGCCGGTCACGCCAACTCAGCGAGCCGACGTCACCCGGCGCGTCGTCGCTTCCTACTTGACTACTTGACCCACCACATCTCGGGCTGGAGGAAGTACTGCGAGAGGCTGGCGAAGGAGTTCACCGGGCCCTGGATCGTGTTCTTGTAGGCCCAGACGAGGTCGAACGCCGGCTGGAAGAGCCCGGGGAGGGCCTTCGAGGCGTACGACAGCTCGTTCTTCACCGCAGTCGGGTTGCCGCCGTAGACCGAGGCGTTGATCAAGCTGTTCATCGTCGGGTCGTTGAAGGCTCCGAAATTGTACGACCCGCCGGTGTTGAACAGCGTGTTCGTCGTCGGGTACACCGAGTTGGTGAACCCGCCGAAGTCGGTCATCGCCCACTTGTTGTCGTTCGAAGGGGCGCTGACGTCGTTGTCGTTCGACAGGATGAAGTTGAACGTCTTCTGCGTCGCCGCGATCTTGACGCCGATCACCGCCGCGTCCGAGACGAACGAGTCGACCTGCTGGCAGACGAAGGTGAAGATCGTCGCGCAGTCGATGTTGAACGCCAGCTTCGTGCCGACCGGGATCCCGGCGCCGCAGGCGGTCGCCCCCGAGCCCGCCTTCTCGCAGGTCATCGTCCCGCCGACGATCTTCCAGCCGTGGCTCGTGAGAAGGCTCTTGGCGGACGACGTGCTGTAGGGGTAGAGCGGGTTGAGGTTGTCCGCCGGCGTGTAGGGGCTGGTCGGGTACTTCGGCGCCACGCCGTACGACGGCACCGCGGCGCCCTTGAAGATGCCCTGGATGTAGCCCGGCTCGTCGATCAGGTGAGCGAGCGCCTGGCGGACGTAGAGCTGGGCGACGATGTGGTTCCAGTCACCGGTCTTGTCGAGGAAGTTGAACGCCATGTAGTTGAAGCCGAAGTCCGGGTAGCCGAAGACGTTGTAGCCCTGGCGCCTGAGCTGTGGCACCTGCGGAAGGTCGGTGAAGTCGAGCTGACCGACGTCGAGGGTGCCGGATCGCAGCTGGTTGAACTCGGCCGCCGTCGAGGTGAACGGCACCAGCTGGACCGTGGTGATGTGCGGCTTGCCGAGGGTGTAGGTGTTGTTCGCCGACAGCGTCGCGGCGTTGTTGCTCGAGGTGTAGCTCGTCAGGTGGTACGGACCGTCGACGACCTGCCAGAGCGGGTTGGTGTCGAAGGTGGCGAGGTTCTTCGACTGGGCGTTCAAGAAGTCGTAGATCTTCTTGGCGTTGGCCGGGTTGGTGAAGGCGAGCGTCGACCCGCTCGGCGAGGCCTTGGACCACGCCGTCGAGGGCAGCGGCACGATGAGGCCGAGCTCGTCGAGGTAGAACCACTGCGGGTTGTACGACTTGGTGAGGTGCATCACGAGCGTGTACTTGCTCGGGACGCTCATGCTGGCGACGTTGTCGGGGAAGTAGCCGGGCGAGTAGTTGCCCGAGTTCGCCGCGCTCTCCTTCACCGCCGCCTTCAGGATGTCGACGTAGAACTCGACATCGGCAGCGTCGACGGGGGCGCCGTCGGACCACGTCCAGTTCGTCTTCATGTGGATGGTGACGGTCTTGTCGCCGTTCGAGAACGTCGGCGCCGAAGCCAGGCTGAGCCCCGGGTCGATCGTCGGCGTGGCGCCGACGGGCGCCCAGTAGAGCGGCCGCCACATCAGGTACTGGAACTGGTAGATCGTGAAGACCGAGCTGAGCGCCGACGGCACGATCGGGAAGATGTAGTTCGGGCCGGCGCCGGGGTTCTCGGCGATGCTCACCGTGCCGCCGTTGACCGGCTTGCCGCTCGGCGCCGGGATGTTCCCGTACAGCCCGGGCAAGCTCGAGCTGGCGTGCGCCTTCACCTGGTGGGTGCCCGACGTGGCCGAGCTCACCCCCCCGGTGACGGCGACGGCGACCATCGAGGCCGCCGCCATCGATCCGACAGCGACGAGCCCCCGCCGCTTCAGCGTGTCTCTCATGCTTGCCTTCCTTCCCCGTCCCGCACCGGTCAGTGACCGGGCGGCTCCCCAAAGAGGTCTTGCCCTCGGTACGGTAACACGTTCGTTACCTGACGACGCACCTGGGCGAGCAAACAATATCGTCAGTAACGGGAACCTAAATACTCGATAACAGCGTAGAAGCGCCAGCGCCAGCGCTAAATGCGCGGCCGGGAGCCGGCCTCGGTGCTCCGAGTCTCGCCCGACGGGCCACCCGTCCCGCTATGTGGTTCGAGCTCGACCCCCGCCGCGTCCGGGCTCGATCGTGCCCGAGCTCGCGGCCTCTATCCCGCCGAGCGCCCGGCGAACCCTTCCTCCGCCTCGGCCACGAGGTCGGCCGCGGCGCGCTCGGGGTCGGAGGCGGCGGTGAGGGCACGCCCGACGACGAGCAGGTCGGCGCCGGCGGCGGCAGCTTGGCGGGCGGTGGCGACACGTGCCTGGTCGTGACGCTCACCGCCGGCAGCCCGGATGCCGGGAACCACGGCGAGCAGCCCTGGTGCGGCGGCGCGGGCGGCGGAAAGGTCCGAGGCGGCGCAGACGAGACCGCCACAGCCCGCCGCAGCCCCCGCGGCGGCGCGCCGGGAGACGAGGTCGGACGAGGCCTCGGGCTCGGAGGTGAGCACCGTCACCGCCAGGACCGTGGGGGGCGGGTGCCCGCCGGCTGCGGCGCCGGCAGCCAGGGCGTCCGCCCCCGCACGCAGCATCGCCACGCCCCCGGCGGCGTGCAGCGTGAGATAGCGCGCCCCGATCCTGCCGACCTGCTGAGCGGCGCCGGCGACGGTGCTCGGGATGTCGTGCAGCTTGAGGTCG
>DAHUZG010000321.1 GCA_027306715.1 Acidimicrobiaceae bacterium | reverse complement strand
GTCCACCCTCGGTGGCGATCAGTGCGCCGACGTCGGTCGCGTCCAGCAGCACGGCGTCGTCACCCTCGAGCCGGACGGCACGCGTACCTGAGTCCCTACGTACCGTTGCGAGACGCAATTCTGTCAGCCTCCTCGTCGTCGACCGGCCTGAGCCGGCTCTGGCAGCCTTGCAGCGTTACCAGCCCGCGCCGCCCACCGATGACCCGCCTCCGACTCGCTTCAGACCGGCGCAGCGATCTACGTCGACCCCGAGCTCAGCCGGCGCTTCATCGAGCAGAACTCTAACCCATCAGATGAAACTCACGCAGGCGGGCGCTGACCTCGCGCAGGCTGGCGCCCGCCGGGCTCGACCAGCGAGGAAAAAGGTGCCGAGCACGTTCGCCGGCTCGACAGCGAGTCGCTCCGGCCACAAGGAGCCGGACGGGAGGGGCGCTCGGCTCAGGCGCTCGCCGCAGGCTCGAGCCCGAGCTCTGCTGCAGCGGACCTCAACACCTCGAGGTGGCCTTCGACCTGCCTGAGACCGGCGTCCATGGTGCTGAGCGCGACATGGGTGGCGCCGGCGTCACGCCAGCCAAGCACGAGGTCCTGCAGCTCTCCGGGGGCCACCTCCGGCACGCCGCCACGCCCCCACCGGATCCTCGCCTGCATGCCGATAGCCGAAGGGTCACGTCCGGCCTCGCGTGCTGCCTCATCGAGGATCGCCCTCGCCTCAGCCAGCTCCGGGCCCGGGGCCAGGTGATCGGGCATCCACCCGTCGCCGAGGCGTCCGGCACGTCGGCACGCCGCCGGCGTGTCGCCACCGAACCAGACCGGGATCGGCCGCTGCAGCGGCGGCGGGCAGATTCCCGCCCCGGTGACGAGCTCGTCGTGGCCGAGATAGGTGATGCTCGGCTCGGTCCACAGCCGGCGGAGCAGCTCCACCTGCTCCTCGATCCGGCGACCGCGATCGGTGAACTTTTTGCCGAGCGCCTCGTACTCGACGCTGTTCCACCCGATCCCGACGCCGAGCCGGAGCCGCCCGTTGCTGAGGATGTCGACCTCGGCAGCCTGCTTGGCGACGAGCGCCGTCTGCCGCTGCGGCAGCACGAGGATCCCCGTGACGAGCTCGAGCGAGGTGAGGGCGGCGAGGTAGCCGAAGAGGACCATCGGCTCGTGAAAGGTCGTCTCTGAGTCGTAGTACCCGCTCCAGCCCTGGTGCACCTCCTTGTCCGCACCGAGGACATGGTCATAGACGACGAGATGGGCAAAGCCGAGCGCCTCGACCTCCAACGCGTAGCGGCGAACGGTGGCTGCGTCTGTGCCGATCTCGGTCTGGGGGTAGACGACCCCGAGCTCGGGTCCCGCCGTCACCGCGAGGTGCCCGCCAGCCCCGCCCGACGCCTGCCCCGCCGGGCCGGGGTCGCTCGTCATCTCCCAGCCGCCAGTGCCTGGACGGCGCCGACAAGGCGCGAGACCTCGTGCCCGGTCGTGTAGCCGGCCACCCCGACACGCACCCATCCCCCGGACCTGCTGACGCCGAGACGCTGCGCCAGCGGGGTCGCGTAGAAGTCGCCGCAGGTGACGAACAGCCCCTCACGGCGGAGGCGGTCGGCGCACTGCTGCGGGGTCGCTCCCTCGACGTCGAAGGCGACCGTGGGGGCCCAGCCTCCAGCAGGTGCCGCGCCGCGGAAGACCCGCACCCCTTTGCAGCCGGCGAGGGTGTCGGCGATCCCGTCCGCGAGCGCCCGCTCGTGCTCCTCGAGGGCGGCGATGGTGGCGCGCGCACCGCCACCGCCGGCCGAGCCGGCGAGGGTCGCGAGAGCGTCGAGCGTGCCGAGCAGGCCGGCGATGGCCACGTGGTTCTGCGATCCCGTCTCGAACTTCTCGGCGCCTGTCCCCGGCGCGGGCAGCACCTTGTAGGCGACGAGGCGCTCCGCCAGCTCGCGCCGGATCGCCGCCACCCCGATGTGCGGGCCGTAGAGCTTGTAGCCGGAGAAGAGGAAGATGTCGGCGCCGATCTCATCCACCGGCGGCGCCGCATGAGGTGTCGCGTGGACGCCGTCGACCACGAAGACGGCGCCGCGCTCGTGGGCGATGCGACCAAGGGTCACCAGCTCGGGCCTCACCCCGACGGCGTTCGAGGCTGCGGTCACCGCCACGAGCCGCAGGTCGGCCTCGTCGCCCAGCGCGGCGATATCGACACGGCTCAGCTCGAGAGTCGCCGGATCGACCGTGATCCACCGCTCGGAGGCGCCGTGGTCGGAGAAGGCTTGCAGCCACGGGTCGACGTTGCCCCGGTGCTCGAGCTCGGAGACCGCCACCGAGCCCCCTTCGTGGCCTCGCGCCAGGGCGTGCGCCAAGGAGAAGGCGAGGCTCGTCATGTTCTGCCCGAACACGATGTGGTGATCGGTGGCCCCGAGGAAGATCCCGAGCTGCTCTCGAGCGCGCCCGACCATCTCCTCGGTCTGATCCCCGGCCGGTGAGAAGCCGTGCCGGTTGGACACGCCGGTGCGCAGGTAGCCCTCCATCGCCTCGATGCACCCCGAGACCATCTGTGTCCCGCTCGGCCCGTCGAAGTACGACCAGCCGCGCGTCTCCCCGAACAGCACCGCTGGTGTCGACTGCCGCAGCGCGTCGCTTGTCGAGAGCTCACGACCCATCGTGGGGCGCCCCGTCACTTGACGAACAAGGGGTTGATCGGGCTCCCGGAGGCGCCGACCAGCTTGAGCGGCATGGCGAGATAGAGCCCCTCGTAACGGCCGTCCTCGGCGCACGCCGCCGCCACGTCCTCGAGCCACAGCGCCTCGTGGAACTGGAGCCCACGGTCACGCAGCAGATGCCGGTGCAGGACGTACTGCTCGCCGGTCGTCGGGCTGGTCGGGATCTCGTTGGCCAAGGTGTCGGTGCCGATGCCGAGCAGGCGCACCTCGTCTATCCAGGAGAGCAGCTCCTCCTCGTAGCCAAGCCCCGGCTCGGAGTAGTGATCGAAGAAGGCCTCCGCACCCTCGCGCTCGAACCTCAGCAGCGAGCCGGTGCGGATGGGCAGAAGGTCATGGGCCTTTACCTCGACGCCCTGGCGGGAAAGGCATTGGCGTACCTCGGCACTCGTGACGAGGCAGTCACGAGCGAGGTACTCGACGCCCTTCCAGCGAGCGACATCGGCCAGCACGGCGCGGCAGATCACGCCCTCGTGACCGAGCGCCGCCACGTCGGCGTGGTGCAGCTCGCCGACCGTCGTGGCAGCGTCCACACCGCCGGCGATGCTGCCCTCGCAGATGATGTGACCGAGCGCGTCGAGATGGCTCCCGGCGTGGCAGCCGAGCACGACGCCGTCGTCCACCGAGCACACCCCACCTTTGAGCGGCCCGACCTCCCCGCTCAGGTAGTGCGACCAGTCCCGGTACACCTCGCGGCGGAACGGCGGACGACCGGGGAAGTCAGGAAAGCCGCCCCCGGCGCGGACGGCGAGCCCGAGGCTCCACACCCTGCCCCGCTCGACGAGCTGAAGCGCCCGGAGGCGCTCCGCCGGACCGATCTCGCCGAGGCGTCCGAGCTCGCTCTCGAGCGGCTGGCGCCCTCCGAGGCCCGGCGGCTCCCGCCCCTCGCCGCTGCCGCCGGCCACGGTCCCGCCCGCTCTCAATTGCTCACCTTGGCGGTCGCGCCGGCGTCCACCGGCAGGACGGCGGCGGTGACGTACCGAGCAGCGCGCGAGGCGAGCCAGACGACGGCATCGCTCACGTCCTCCGGCTGCACCCAGGGCGTCGGGAGGATGTGCATCGCCGTCGCCGGCGCGATGATGTCCTCCCGCACCGGGCTCTCCAAATCGGGGCGAAAGGTCCGGTAGTTGGCCGCGTTCTGGATCATCGCCGTGTCGACGTTAGTCGGGCAGACGGCGTTCACCCGTACCCCTCTCTGCCCGAGCTCGTTCGCGAGGGCCCTCAGGAGGCCGATCACGCCGTGCTTGCTGGCGACGTCGTGGGGGCACTGCAAGAGCCCCTGCATCCCGCCGATCGAGCTCGTGAACACGATCGATCCGCCCCGCCCGCGAGCAAGGATGCTCGGCAGGCAGGCCTGGACGGACTCGAGGTCGGCCTCGGTCCCAAGGGGGTACGGCACCGTCGCCAGGTCCTCGCAGAGGTCGCACCCGGCCACCGACGCACCGAGCTCGGCGAAGCGCAGGGCGTGGGCCCGGCCCTGGCCGCGAGCGATGCCGCTGATGAAGACGACGCCGTCGGCGGCGCTCCACTCCGAAAAGCTCTGATCGGCTGCCGGCGGGCTCACCGGCGCTCAGCTGTCGACATCGAAGGCGCTCTCGACCCGCGGGTCGCCGTGACCCCGCAACCGGGCGCCGACGACCAAGGCGATCACGGCGACACCGATCACGAAGTACACCGGCAGGTTGTAAGGAAATGAGGGAACGGGGATGATCGAGGCGTAGAAGGCGAAGGCGAGCAGCCCGAAGGCGATCACGGGGATCACGTACGCGTGCCAGCGCTGCCCATCTTGCCCCCGCCGGCCGAAGATCCAGAAAGCGCCGACCGCGATCGCTGCGTACACGGCGATCAGGATCAAGGTGTTGAACCCGGACACCCAACCGATCAGCAGGTTCGTGCCCGCGCTCAGGCCGACGGCTGACCCGAGCGCGGCGGCGATCAGCGACACCGCCACCACACCCCCGTAGGGGGTCTTGAATCGCCGGTGCTCGGCCATGAAGATCGGGGGCATCAGCCCTCGTCGCGCCATGCCGTAGAGCAGGCGCGTCGACAGCGTCACCAGACCGAGCCCGGCAGAGAAGCCGCTCAGCGCGACCATCGCCTCGACCGCGCTCGCCCAGTTCGGTCCCATCGTGCGGGTCAGGACCGTAGCGAGAGGGGCGGCTGCATTCGACCAGCTCGCCCCACCATGGCGGCCGTAGCCGATCGCCAGCGCGTAGGTGATGAACAGGTAGAAGACCGCCGCGCCGACAAGCGAGACGAGGATCGCGCGGGGGATGCCGCGGCGCGGGTTCTTCGTCTCGAAGCCGAGGGCGGCCGCTCCCTCGAACCCTGCGAACCCGGAGAAGCCGTAGATCATGCCGAACCCGATCCCGCTCCAGCCCTTCAGCGAGTTGGCGGGATTGAAGGGCTGCCAGGTCACCGCAGGCATGTGGGGCCCGACGAGGGCGGCGATGAAGATCGCCGTCACCGCGATCATCGAGCCGATCTCGGCGACGACCTGGGCACGAACCGAGGGCTTGACGCCCAGGTAGTTCAGCGTGAAGACGATCACGATCTCGGCGAGGAACAGCGGGAACCAGCTCACGTTGCCGTGGTACTCGCTCACGATCGTGCTGATCGCGACGGCGCTGATGGCGAGCGTCACGGCGATCCCGAAGAGCCAGGAGAGCGCATAGATCGCCCCGGCGGTGAAGCCGGGCGTCTTGCCGAAGGCGTCGTCGACGTAGGTGAAGGCAAGGCCGCTGCCGGGTCGCCGGCGAGCGAACCGGACGATCACGTAGGCTAGGGCGAGCGACCCGAACATCGCGAACAGGTAGGAGAGGGGCACGGCGTCGCCGGCCTCTGACGCCGCGAACGACGTGCCGAGCGCCATCGCCATCACCGGCGCCAGGCCCGCCACGCTCAGCCCGGACGCCTCAAGAGCTGAGAGGCGGGGCCCTCCGAGAGGCGTGACCGCCGCGCTCGAAGGCTCGCTCGAAGGCTCAGCCGCTGTCTCGGTGCTCATCGCGCCCCCCCTGGGATCACTTGTCGAACGGAACCAACCGGTTGGTCGCCGGCGGTCGTGGCGGCGGCCACCGCCAGATCAGTAGGCATGTGTCACGAACAGCTCTTCGGCAGGGAACAACGTGATCACCTTCGGGCCCGACGCTGTCACGACGACCTCCTCCTCGATGCGCGCACCGGAGAAGCCGTCGCTCGCCGGGCAGTACGTCTCGAGGGCGAAGACCATCCCCTCCTTGATCTCCGAAGGATGCTGCAAGGAGTTGAGCCGGCTGATGAGCGGGCGCTCGTGGAGGGCCAGCCCGAGGCCGTGCCCGAACTCGAGCCCGAAGGCCTCTCGCTCCCCGGCGAGCCCGATCTGCTCAGCGGTCGGCCAGACGGCGGCGATCTCGTCGGTTCCGACACCGGGCTCGACGAGCTCGATCGCGGCGTCGATCCACTCTCTTGCCCGGCGGTAGGCGTCCCGCTGGGCAGCGGTGGCCCGGCCGACCGCGAAGCACCGGTAGTAGCAGGTGCGGTACCCGTTGAACGAGTGCATGATGTCGAAGAAGGCGAGGTCGCCGGGCCGGATCATGCGGTCGGAGAAATTGTGCGGGTGGGGGTTGCACCTCTCGCCCGAGACGGCGTTGACCGACTCGACGTCGTCAGAGCCCCGCTCGTAGAGGTACTGGTTGACGAGAGCGACCACCTCGTTCTCCCGCACGCCGGGCCGCAACGCCTCGACGACCTCCTGGTAGGCCCCGTCGACCATCGCCGCCGCGTGCGACAGCAAGAGGATCTCGTCGAGGGACTTGATCTCCCGGGCGTCGAGCAACACCTGCTGGCCGTCTCGCACGGTGAGCCCTGCCTCCTGCAGGGCGAGGAACAGCGCCGTGTCGGCTACGTCGAGGCCGAGGGGCTCGTCGGCGACCCCGGCTTCCTCGAGCAGCTCACGGATCTCGGCCACGAGCACCCCGGGTAGCCCGGCTTCCGGCGACACCGCTCCTCGCATCGTCGAGAGGGCCGGTCGCGAGCGCGCCGGGTCGAGCCACGGGGCGTGTAGCCGGTGGTGCACGGCCGCCGAGCCGAAGTCCCAGAGGTAAGGCTCGCCGCCACGGGTGAGCAGCGCGTAGCGGACGAGCTTGTCCCTGCTCCACTCGCCGATCGCGGTCGAGGTCAGGTAGCGAACGTTGTTGACGTCAAAGCAGAGCAGCGCGCCGAGCGACGAGGCCTCGAGCGCGTGACGCGCTCGACTGAGCCGGTACCCGCGCAGCCGGGAGAAGTCGACGCGTTCCTCGAAGTCGACCGCCATCGAGCCGGGGGAGGGGATCCCTCCGCCCGTCGATGCCGAGCCGAGCGTGCTCGTCCGGCCCCGGGAGGACCGAGGAGCAGCCTTGGTTGCCGCCTCTGGCCGGCGCACAGCTCAGCTCGCCGGGCCGCGGTGGGCGAACAGCTCGAGGGTGATGCCGTCGGGGTCGTCGAAGTAGACGAAGCTGTACCCCGCGAGCGGTCCCTCGGAGATCACGAGCGGCTCGGAGTAGAACCTGATGCCGTCGGCGCCGAGCGCCTCCATCGCCTCGTCCAGGTTGCTCACCTCAAAACAGACGTGAGGCGCGCCGACGTCGCAGTTCGCCAGCTCGTAGGTGCCGCGACGCTCGTTGCGGTACTCGAGCAGCTCGAGGTGCACCGAGCCGAGGGTGATGAAGCCGAAGCGCAGCTTGGCGCCGCGCACGCCGACCGCCCTGCTCAGCTCCTCCCCCTCGC
>DAHUZG010000320.1 GCA_027306715.1 Acidimicrobiaceae bacterium | reverse complement strand
CGAGCCAGCGCTCCTCTCCCACCTCTCCTTGCTCGGCAAAGCCGGGGGCGCGCAGCCGGTTGGAGAGGAAGCGGGCGTTGCCGCGCCCGCCGCGGCCTCCGCCGGCGGCGAGGACGCGGTCACCCTCGTTGGCGAGGTCGGCGAGGAGATCGCCCTCGGGGCTTCGCACGAGCGTCCCCTCGGGCACCGGCACGACGAGATCGGCGCCGCGCCGGCCGTGACGGCGCGCCCCGCCGCCGTGGGTGCCGTTGCCGGCGCGTCGGTGGGGATGGTCACGGAAGGCGAGCAGCGAGACGACGTCCCGGTCGGCCTCGAGCCAGACATCGCCGCCGTGGCCGCCGTCGCCGCCGTCAGGACCGCCGCGGGAGACGTGCGCCTCGCGCCGGAAGGCGACCGCACCGGCGCCGCCGTCACCGGCCTTGACGTGGACTTGCGCCTCGTCGACGAAGCCGGGCATCAGATTCCGCCCGCTGCGCGCGCACCGCGCCGTGGCAGCCGCAGCCGCAGCCGGAGCGGCGGCAGCCGGCGGCGCCGCCCGGCAGCGCCGGTCTCAGGCCTCGACGGGGATGACGTCGACCATCCGCCGCCCGCGGCGCGACCCGAAGTGGACGCGGCCGTCCGAGGTGGCGAAGAGCGTGTCGTCACCGCCACGCCCGACGTTCGAGCCCGGGTGGAAGTGCGTCCCGCGCTGGCGCACGATGATCGAGCCGGCGCGCACGGCCTTGCCGTCGGAGGCCTTGAGACCGAGCCGCTGCGCGTTCGAGTCGCGTCCGTTGCGCGTCGAGCCGCCACCTTTGGTCTTGGACATCTTCGGTGCTCCTCAGGATGCTCAGGCGTCGGCGGCGGCGGGCGCGGCACGCCGGCGGGCGCGGCCGGCGGAAGGCGCCGCCGTCTCGATCGCCGTGATCTCGACGGTGCTGTAGTGCTGGCGGTGACCGAAGCGGCGGCGGGCGCGGGCCTTGGGCTTGTAGGTGAAGCCGGTGATCTTCGGGCCCTTGGACTCGCCGACCACCCGCCCGCTCACCGAGGCGCCGGCGAGCGCGGCCGGCGCCGCGAGCACATGGTCCCCGTCGACGACGAGGACCGGGGTGAAGCTCACGTCCCCGCCGATCTCGACGCCGAGCAGCTCGACGTCGACGACGGCACCGACCTCGACCCGCTCCTGCTTCCCACCTGTGGCGATCACGGCATACATCGAGCGCAGAGCATAGTCGCCCGTACGGGGGCCCCAGAGCAGCAGCCGCCCGCAGCGGCGGGCCCCCGAGCGGCGGGCCCCGGAGCGGGCGGGGCCCCTCGGCCGCCCGGCGGGTTCAGTCGGTGACCTCCTGGAAGACCAGGCCACGGCCCTTGCAGAGGGGACAGGTCTCCGACATCGTCTCGACGAGCCCCTCACCGACACGCTTTCGAGTCATCTCGCACAGCCCGAGCTCGGAGATGTCGAACACCTGCGTCGGTGTCTTGTCGCGGGCAAGGGCGGCACGCAACGCCGCCATCACCCCCTGGCGGTTGGACTTCACCTCCATGTCGATGAAGTCGATGACGATGATCCCGCCGATGTCACGCAGTCGCAGCTGGCGGGCGATCTCCTCGGCCGCCTCGAGGTTGTTCTTGAACACCGTCTCCTCGAGAGACGAGGAGCCGACGTTCTTCCCCGTGTTGACGTCGATCACCGTGAGCGCCTCTGTCCGCTCGATGATGAGCGAGCCGCCCGAGGCCAGCCACACCTTCCGATCGAGCGCCTTGTGCAGCTGCTCGTGGACGTGGTAGCGCTCGAAGATCGGCAGGGGCTCGGCGGCCCGGTCGAACAGCTCGACGCGGTCGGCGAGCGTCGGGTCGATGTCGGCGACGTAGGAGCGGACGAGCTCGAAGAGCTCGCGGTCGTCGATGACGACGCCGCGGTACTCCTCGGTGAGCTCCTCTCGGATCACCCGCAGGGCGAGGTGCGGCTCGGAGTAGAGAAGCGCCGGCGCCGGGAGGTGCCGCGCCTGAGCCTCGATCTCGCCCCAGCGGCCGAGCAGCTGCTCGACGTCGCGGCGCAGCTCGTCGGTGCTCACCCCCTCTGCCGCCGTGCGCACGATGACCCCGTGGCCTTCGGGCCGGATCTCGTCGAGGACCTTGCGCAACCGCTTCCGCTCGGTGTCGGGAAGGCGCTTGGAGATGCCCGAGGCGGTCGAGCTCGGCACGAGGACGACGAAACGGCCCGGCAGCGAGACCTCTTCGGTGAGCCGGGCGCCCTTCAGGCCGATCGGGTTCTTCGTGACCTGGCAGATGATCGTCTGGCCCGGCCGCAGCAGGTGCTCGATGCGCCGGGCTCCCGGCTCGCGCTCGATGGCGTCGTCACGCTCGGTGTGGACGTCGCCCCAGTAGAGCACGGCGTTCTTCGGCGTCCCGATGTCGACGAAAGCGGCTTCCATCCCCGGAAGGACGTTCTTCACCCGGCCGCGGTAGACGTTGCCGTCGATCTGGTTGACGTCGTCGCGGGCGCGGGCGACGTGGTGCTCGATGAGCGCCCGGCCCTCGAGGACGGCGATCTGAGTCGCCTCGGGACGGACGTGGACGCACATCAGGTAGCGGCCGACGGGGCGCCCGTTGCGCTCGCGGCCGCGCCGGCGGCGTCCCTCGGAGCGGGCGGCGGCCTCGCCGTCGGCGAGAGGATCGAGCGCATCGCTGCTCACCTCCGCGGCGGGACGCGCCGGGCGAGCGCGCCTCGAGCCCTCGGTGGCGGGCGCCGGCGCCTGCCGCGAGCGCGAGCGGCCGGCCGGCTGCGAGAAGGCACTGCCGGCGGGGGCGCCGGACCGCGGCGACGCGAGCGCCTCCGGGAGCTCGAGCAGCGCCTCTGCGGCACCCGCTCGGGCCGGCGCGAGGGGGGCCGAGCCGATGCCGGGCGACCCGACGCCG
>DAHUZG010000319.1 GCA_027306715.1 Acidimicrobiaceae bacterium | reverse complement strand
GATCGTCTTCGGGATGCCGAGAATGGGCAGCCCGAGCTCGGCGAGCCGGGAGGCTGCCGAGAGAGTGCCCTCGCCGCCGATCGCGACGACGGCGTCGAGGCGGTGGCGGCCGATCGTCTCGTTCACCTGCTCGGCGCCTCGCTCGAGCCGGAAGGGGTCGGTGCGGGAGGTGCCGAGGATGGTGCCGCCACGCGGCAGGATCCCGCGGCAGCGGGCGACGTCGAGCGGGATCGACTCGTCGACGAGCACACCCCTCCACCCGTCGCGAAAGCCTGTCACCTCCCCGCCGTAGCTGACGTCCGCCTGGCGCACCACGGCACGGATGGCGGCATTGAGCCCAGGGCAGTCGCCGCCTCCGGTGAGCAGACCGAGGCGCACGACGGCCCAGGCTACTCGGCGCGGGCCGTCGCTGGAGAGGGGGCGGGACAGTGCCGCCCGGCGAGCACGAGCAGCGTCACGTCGAGAAGGGCGAGGATGAGGGCGAGCTCGAAGGGGCGGCGCGAGCGGGGCTCTGACGCCGAGAGGACGATCGCCACGGTGAGCGCGGCTGCGGACCCGATGCCGGCGAAACGCCAGAAAGGCGCGAGATCGGCGCCGGCGCAGAGGAGGGCGGAGGCGGCGAGCAGCGCTCCGGCAGCCACAGCCAGCGACCGGCGGCGGCCGAGCCGATGCGGCAGTCCGGCGATCCCCGCGGCACGGTCCGCCTCGAGGTCGGGCAGCGCGTTCAAGAGATGCGCCCCGACCCCGAGCAGCCCCCCGGCGCCGGACGCCCACCACGGCGCGAAGGGCGAGCCGGCGAGGCCGAGGGTGGCGACGCTCGGCAGGGTGCCGAAGGAGGCGGCGAAGGGAAGGAACGAGAGCGGCCCCCGCTTGAGCAGCGCGTTGTAGGACAGTGCCGAGCCGACGGCGACGAGGTGCGCCGGTCCGGCGCGGCGGCCGGCGCGCAAGGACAGCGGGACGTCTGCGGCAAGGGCGAGAGCGGCGGCGACGCCGACGGCGCGGCGGCTGATCCCGCCGCGGACGACAGGCTTGTCGTGACGGTCCGCAGCGACGTCCCGAGCTACGTCGAGCCAGTCGTTGTGCCAGCCGACTCCCAGCTGACCGGCCAGCACGGCAGCCCCGACAGCCGCCGCGCCCCGCCGCCCGAGTCCTGTCGAGCCGGCATAGGCGGTGGCGACGGTGGTGACAGCCGCCGCTGGGGCGAGGTGAGAGGCGAGGAGGAGCTCGCGAGCCGAGCGCCCCGATCGTCGCAGCCGGGCGGCGGCGGGGGGTGCCGGCTGTCTCACGACAGCAGCGCCCCGGCGGCGAACAGGTCGGTGAGCGGCCCCCTGGCGCCGCTCGGCTTGGCACCGGCGAAGGACTCGATCCCGAACAGCTCGCCGAAGCGCTCGACGCCGAAGCGGAGGAACGGGGTGTTCTCGGCTTGGCTGGCGTGCGCAGCCAGCGCCGCATAGGCCCGCCCGGCATACGGGCGGCAGTCGACGACGGCCGCCAGCTCGCCGTCGGGGTAGGCCATCGAGCGCATCGGCTCGGAGGGAAGCTCCCACTCGATCCCGGCGTCGGCAACCAGTTGCGGCCACCGGTGCCAATCCGACTGTGCCGTCACGGGATGGAACAGGCGCGGCGCTCCCTGGCCGAGGGCCTCGAGGGCGGCAACCGTGACGCGATGGGCCTGGATGTGGTCGGGATGCCCGTAGTAGCCGTCAGCGTCGTAGGTGACGACGACGTCGGGCCGGTAGTGCTCGATGAGCGGCGCCAGCAGCTCGACGCCCTCGCTGAGCGGACGGCTCGAGAAGCAGCGGGGATCGTTGTTCTGCGGCCACCCGGCCATCCCCGAGTCGGCGAACCCGAGCAGCTCGAGCTCGGTGACGGCGAGGATCTCGCAGCTCCGCTCGAGCTCGGCGCGGCGGATCCGGGCCACCTCGGCCGGGTCGTGGGCTGCGTCGCCGGGCTTGACGCCGCC
The DNA here is from genome assembly GCA_027306715.1 of Acidimicrobiaceae bacterium. Taxonomy (GTDB): domain Bacteria; phylum Actinomycetota; class Acidimicrobiia; order Acidimicrobiales; family Bog-793; genus DAHUZG01. The sequence goes on along the minus strand of DAHUZG010000319.1, from coordinate 638 downwards.
CGGCCCGTCGCCGAGCTCGCCGTTGGTGCAGGTGACAAGGACCGTCCGGACGCCCTCGGCTCCGTAGCGGGCGAGCATCCCCCCGGTGCTGGTCGCCTCGTCGTCGGGATGGGCATGGACAGCGAGCAGGGTCGGCTGCGGGCGCGCGCGCCCGTGGTCTGGCATGACGGCGAAACTACCCGGTCACGCCGGAATAGCGGTCCGGCTGCTGCGACCCAGGCTCAGGTGAGCTGGCGTCCGGGATCAGCCGGCTCGGGAGGTGACGTCCTCGGCCTCGATGATCTTGCGCAGCGACTGGATGCCGGCGGCGGCGATCTGGCAGACCCGTGAGTTGCTCACCCCGAGCAACGAGGCCACCTGCTCTTGAGTGAGCCCGGCAAGGAAGTGCAAGGTGACGACCGTCCGCTGTCGCTGCGGCAGCTTGGTCACCGCTCGGCGGACCTCGAGCAGCCCGGCGGATCGCATCGCACGTGGCTCGGGCTCGCCGGACTCGTCGAGGCTGAGCAGCTCGACGACGTCGTCGCCGGCGCCGAAGACCGTTCCCTCCTGGATGTGCAAGAGCTGGGCGGAGGACACCGCGGCGAGGATCTCCTCGCCGGAGTCGCCGGGAGCAAGCCCGACGGCATCGAGCACCTCGG
>DAHUZG010000318.1 GCA_027306715.1 Acidimicrobiaceae bacterium | reverse complement strand
TTCGACGGAGCGACGATCACGACGACGCACGGCTTCTGCCAGCAGATGCTCGCCGGCCTTGGCGTCGCCGGCGAGCCGCTCTACGACGTCGGCTTTGCCGAGGACCTCGGCGACCTCGTCGGCGAGGTCGCCGACGACCTCTATGTGCGCAGCTTCGCAGCTGCTGAGGGCGCCGCCGGCGGCGGCGACGGGGCGGAGGAGGGCGGCGGCCCCGGGGGGTACGAGCCGCCGTTCCGCCGCGCCGAGGCCGGCGAGATCGCCACCTTGGCGGTGGCCAACCGCGGCCTGCCGGTCGAGCCGCGCGGGCTCGGGGCCGCCGAGCCCGACGACGAGCGGCGGCGCTTCGCGCTCCTCGTGCGCGCCGAGCTCGACCGCCGCCAGCGTGAGCTGCGGCTCATCACCTACGACGACCTGCAGACCCGTCTCGCCGAGGCTCTCGCCGATCCCCGCCGCGGGGCGGCGGCCCGGGCCCGCCTCGCCGGCCGCTACCGGGTCGTGCTCGTCGACGAGTTCCAGGACACCGATCCGGTGCAGTGGGAGATCCTCCGCAGCGCCTTCGCCGACGCGGGTGTCACGCTCGTGCTCATCGGCGACCCGAAGCAGGCGATCTACTCCTTCCGCGGCGCCGACGTGCTCACCTACCTGGCGGCTGCCGAGCAGGCGACACGCCGGGCGAGCCTGGCGGTCAACTGGCGGAGCGACGGCGGCCTGCTCGCCTGCCTCGACGCCCTCTTCGCCGGGACCCAGCTCGGCGACCCCCGCATCACCTACCGTCCGGCGGCGCCGGCGCCTGGTCACGAGGAAACGGGCCTGAGCGGCGCGCCGTCGCCGTCGCCGCTGCGCCTGCGCGTCCTCTCGCGCCGTCGGCTCCCCTCGACCAGCTACGGCCGCGAGGTGTCGGTCCCTGCGGCGCGCACGGCGATCATCGCCGACCTTGTCGAGGACCTGGGCTCGCTCCTCGACGCCGGCACCTCGGTGCGCGACGCGCGCTCTCCTGGCGAGGGACAGCGGCCGATCCGGCCCGGTGACGTCGCTGTTCTCGTCCAGACCAACTTCGAGGCACGCGAGGTGCGTGACGCCCTCAGCGCGGCGGGGGTGCCGGCTGTGATGCTCGGCGCCGACAGCGTCTTCAGCACCGAGGCCGCCACGGCGTGGCTGAGCCTTCTCGACGCGCTCGAGCGCCCCGGAGACCGGGGCCGCCTCGCCCGGGTGGCGCTCGGCGAATTCGTCGGCTGGCGGGCGGAGCGGGTCGCGCTCGCCGCCGACGAGGAGTGGGCCGATCTCGCCTTCGCGCTGCACCGCTACGACGCCGAGCTTCGCGAGCGGGGTGTCGCGGCGCTGTTCTCCACCCTGCTCGCCGAGCGCGAGGTGCCGGCGCGCCTGCTCGCCCGTGGCGACGGCGAGCGGATGATGACTGACCTCGCCCACGTCGCCCAGCTGCTCCATGCCGCGGCGATCGAGCACCACCTCGGCGAGCGGGCGCTCACCGGCTGGCTCGCCCGCCGGATCGACTCGGCCGCGGACGAGGACGCCGACGAGGGTCTCTCCCGCCGGCTCGAGCACGACGCCGACGCCGTCCAGGTGATCACCGTCCACCGCTCCAAGGGCCTCGAGTTCCCCGTCGTGTACCTGCCGTTCCTCTGGACCTCGCGCGGGTCGAGGGAGAAGCGGCCGTTCGTCTTCCACGACACCGCCGACGGCTCGGCGCGCAAGCTCGACGTCGGGCGCGACTCCGGCCGCAGCGCCGCCCACCGGCGCGAGCACGAGGCCGAGCAGAGCGGGGAGGCTTTGCGCCTCGCCTACGTGGCCACGACGCGGGGTCGCCACCAGGTGGTGCTGTGGTGGGCGCCGGGTACCAACGCCGGGGGATCTGCGCTCGGACGGCTGCTGTTCGGCCGCGGCGAGGACGGCTCGGTGGCTGCCAAGGTGGCCAAGCTGCCGGGCGACGCCGACACTCTTGCCGCTCTCGAGGGGCTCGCCGCCGCGGCCTTGCCCGGCGCCATCGCCGTCGAGCCGGTCGGGGCCGGCGGACAGGCATCGCCGGGGGCAGGGCGGCCGTTGGGCGCAGTGGCGGCGCGACCGGGGCAGGCAGGAGGCGCCGACCCCGCCGCCCTCGAGGTCGCGGTGCTCGACCGGGCGATCGACGCCAGCTGGCGCCGGACGTCGTACTCGGCTCTCGTGGCCGGCTCACATGCCGACCCCGCCGCCGCCGCCGACCCCGCCGGGGCCGACCCGTCGGTCGCCGAGGCGCTCGACGACGAGCCCTCCGAGCGAGAGGGTGTCGCCGAAGATGGCGAGGCCGCCGGCGGGCCGGGCTCGTGGGACCTCCCGGCGCCGCCACCTTCTCCGCCTGCCCCGCCGGCGCCGGCGGGCGACAGCGATGAGCGGGCGGTCCCCCTGGCGGCCCTTCCGGGCGGGGTGGACATCGGCACCTTCGTCCACCAGGTGCTGCAGGAGCTCGATTTTGCCGCCACCGAGCTCGAGGAGGCGGTGCGGGAGCGGATCGAGTCCACCCCCGGGCGCGACCGGCTGACCACCTCCGATCGCCGGCTCCTTGCTGCCGGCTTGGCGCTGGCGCTGCGGACGCCGCTCGGCCCGCTCTTCGGCGACACCACCCTCGCCGGCACCGCGAGGTCGGACCGGCTCGACGAGCTCGACTTCGAGCTGCCGCTCGCCGGCGGCGACGAGCCGTCCGGCACGCTCGAGCTGAGCCTTGTCGCCGACGTCCTCGAGGCGCACCTCGAGCCTCACGACCCGCTCGCCGGCTATCCCACGCGCCTTCGCGACCCCCTCCTCCAGCGGGCCTTCCGCGGCTATCTCACCGGCAGCATCGACCTCGTCCTTCGCCACCGCTTCGGGTCGGGGGCGGTGCCGGGGGCGAGGTCGGGGGCGTCGGGGGCGGGCGGCGAGGGGTCGGCCGGCTACCTCGTCGCTGACTACAAGACCAACCGCCTCGCCGGTCCGGGAGTCGAGCTGCGAGCCGGGCACTACCGGCCGGAGGCGCTCGCCGAGGCGATGATGGCCGCCCACTATCCGCTGCAGGCGCTGCTCTACGTCGTCGCTCTGCACCGCTACCTGCGCTGGCGGTCGCCCGGCTACGACCCCGCCCGCCAGCTGCGCGGCATCGCCTACCTGTTCTTGCGCGGGATGCTCGGAGCAGACGCTCCCCGCGACCGCGACGGCCAGCCTCACGGCGTCTTTGCCTGGGCGCTCCCCGACGGGCTCGTCGAGGCGCTGAGCGAGGCCCTCGACGTCGGGCGGCCGGTGGTAAGAGCTCCGGGTCGATCGCCGGCCGGCCGGTGACCGGCGCCGTCCCGCCGGTGGACGCCGAGGGGCGAGACGTCGGGGAAGCGGAGGCTTCCCCGCGTCGTCGGGCCTTTGGGCCGGCGGAGGCGTTCGACCCGACCCGCCCGCTGGCGGCGCCCGGCCTGCTCGGCGAGCTCGCCGCCGCCGGCGTCCTCCACGCTGCGGACGTGCACGTCGCCCGCGTCCTCGGGCGCCTCGCCGGGACGGGCGTCGACCTCGCCACTCCAGCGGTGCTGCTGGCGGCCGCCCTCGCCGTGCGTGCCCTGCGCCTCGGCTCGGTCGGTGTCGACCTGGCAACCGTCGAGCCGCTCGCCGCCGCCGAGGCCGCCGAGGCCGCCGAGGCCGCCGAGGCCGCCGAAGGAGCTGGAGCGGGGGTCGGGGCGGCGGCGGATGCTCGCCTCGGCTGGCCCGAGCTCGGGGAGTGGCTCGCCGAGCTCGAGGCGAGCCCGCTCGTCGCCACCGTCCCCGTCCCCGCCGCTAGCCCGGGCGCCTCAGGCGCCGGACCGGCAGCATCGGCGATCCCGCCCCTCCGCCTCGACGGCGGGCTGCTCTACCTCGACCGCTACTGGCGCGACGAGTGCCTCGTCGCTGCCGACATCGAGCGCCGCTGCGGGACCCGCCCAGCGGTCGACGAGGGCCTCCTACGTGCGGGCCTCGCTGTGCAGTTCGGCGGCAGCGTCGGCGGCAGAGTCAGCGCTGCGGGCAGCGGCGCTGCCGGCCTCCGCGCCGACCGCGACGGAGCCGGGGGCGGGACGGCGCCGCTCGACCTGCAGCGGCTGGCGGTGGCCTGCGCGCTGTTGCGCGGCTTCTCGGTCGTGAGCGGCGGCCCCGGCACGGGGAAGACGACCACCGTGGCACGGCTGCTCGCCCTGGCGCACGAGCAGAGCTGCGCCGTCGCCGGACGGCCCCCGCTCGTGGCGCTGGTGGCTCCGACGGGCAAGGCCGCCGCACGTCTCGAGCAGGCGGTGCACGAGGAGGCCGACAGGATCGGCGCTGCCGCCTCTCAGCGGGCGACCTCTTTGTGGATGACCTCGCTTCACGGCTCGACCGTGCACCGGCTGCTCGGCCGGCTGCCACGTCACGACAGTCGCTTCCGTCACCATGCCGACAATCGCCTGCCGCACGACCTCGTCGTCGTCGACGAGGCCTCGATGGTGTCGCTCTCGTTGATGGCGCGCCTGCTCGAGGCCATCCAGCCAAAGGCACGGGTGGTGCTTGTCGGCGACCACGAGCAGCTCGCCTCGGTCGAGGCCGGATCGGTCCTCGGCGACATCGTCGGCCCTGCCGCGAGCAGGCTGCGGCTCGGCCCGGAGATGGCCGGGCGGCTGCGCGAGCTCACCGGTGAGGACGTCGAGGCGGGCATGGCCGCGCCGCCCGGCGCCTCGGCTCCCGGTGCGGCGGCGGCTCCCGGTGCTGCGGCGGCTCTTGGTGGGGCGGCGATCGCCGGCGCGCCGCCGGTGGCCGACTCTGTCGTCGTGCTGACGCGGATCCACCGCTTCGGCGGGGCGATCGCCGAGCTCGCCCGGGCGATCCAGCGCGCCGACACCGAGGGCGTCCTCGCCGTGCTCTCCGCCGCCGCCGGCGGCATCGAGCACGAGGTCGCCGCCGATGGCGGGGTCGGCTGGATCGGCTGCGATGCGACCACGGCGACGCCTGAGCTGCTCGCGCCCGTGCGTGCCTGGGCGCTCGGGATGGGCAACGACCTGCTCGTTGCGGCGGCTGCCGGCGACGGCGAGCTGGCACTGCGGGCGCTCGGCAGGTTCCGCCTGCTCTGTGCCAACCGGCGCGGCCGCTACGGCGTCGCCGGCTGGCAGCAACGCCTCGAGGGATGGATCCGTGGCGGGGTGACCGGCTTCGCCGCCGAGGAGCAGTGGGCCGCCGGCAAGCGCTGGTACGCCGGGCTGCCGTTGCTCGTCACCGCCAACGACTACGACCTCGGGCTCTACAACGGTGATGCCGGCGTCGTCGTCGCCGGCGAGGGCGGCCGGCTCGTCGCCGTCTTCGAGTCGGCGGGCCCGGACCGTCGCTACGGTCTCGACCGCCTCGCCGACGTCGAGCGCTGCTTCGCCACGACCGTGCACAAGGCGCAGGGTTCGCAGTTCGACCAGGTGGCCGTCGTGCTCCCCGACGCCGCCTCGCCGATCCTCACCCGCGAGCTTCTCTACACAGCCGTGACGCGGGCCCGCCGCGCCGTGATCGTGGTCGGCAGCGGGGAGGCCGTGCGCGCCGCGGTCGAGCGGCCGATCGCACGCGCCTCGGGGCTCGGGCGGCGCTTGTGGCGACCCGAGACGACGAGCGACGCCGGCTGAGAGGTCCGCCGGCGCCTCTCAGCTCGCCGGGGTGCCGAGCGCGGCGAGCTCGCGCTCGAGGTCGTGCATCCCGAGCGCACCGAGCGCGAGGGCGCGGGCGTGCCACTGCTTCAGGTCGAACTCCGGCCCCCCCGCCCTCCGGGCGTGCTCGCGCCCGGCGAGCCAAGCCCGCTCGCCGAGCTTGTAGCTGATCGCCTGGCTCGGCCATCCGAGGTAGCGGACCACCTCGC
>DAHUZG010000314.1 GCA_027306715.1 Acidimicrobiaceae bacterium | reverse complement strand
CGGCCCACATCGTCCAGTCGGTGGCCACGTCCAACGTGGAGCGCCGGGCGCCATCGACCAGTAGTTCGTCGGTGAAGCCTCGGGCGTCCATGCAAGTGCCACAGCAGCCGATCTCTCCACCGTGGCGCAGCACCGCAGTGACCATGCGATCGAGGTGGTAGTAGCCGTCGGGCACCTTCTGGTTCGCGAGCGCGCAGCCGACCGCGTCGCCGAAGAGGAAGACGCGCACCTCGACGCCGTCGCGCCGCGCCAGGGAACCGGCGAGGCGAAGGCCGTTGTAGGAGCGTTCGGTGCCATAGGGCGGGTCGTTCAACACGACGAGGACGTTCATCAAGATGCTCACTTCCTCTTCGAGGTCTCGGGCACTGGGTGCTCCTCGCGTGCCTGGTGGTAGGCGGTGACGAGGCGGTCGGCGGCGAGGGCGAGCGCAGCGCCGGTCGTGTCGCGACCGAGCGAGAGCCGCACCGCGGAAAGGGCGACCTCGGGAGCGACCCCCATGGCCAGAAGGGTCGCCGACGGCGTCTCTTCACCGGCGTGGCACGCCGAGCCGGTCGAGGCGGCGATGCCGGGCGCCCGGGCGAGGAGGTCCGCGCCGCGCACCCCGGGGAACGAGACGAACAGCGTGTTCGGCAAGCTGGCGTCGAGGGGGGTGTGGCAGACGAGCCCGGGGACGGCGGCGGAGAGCGCGGCAAAGAGCTCGTCTCGAAGCGCGCCGAGGCGCGCCGGGTCGAGGGCGCGGCGGGAGCGGGCGAGCTCGCCCGCCGCGCCGAGGCCGACGATGCCCGCCACGTTCTCCGTGCCCGGCCGCAGCCCGCGCTCCTGGCCGGCGCCGACGAGGAAGGGCAAGAGCGGCGTGCCCCGGCGCACGTAGAGCGCCCCGACGCCCTTCGGGGCGTAGCACTTGTGGCCAGCGATCGAGCACAGGTCGACCCCGAGGTCCTCGACCGAGACGGGGACCTTGCCGACCGCCTGGGCGGCATCGGCGTGGACGACGGCACCGGCGTCGCGCGCTGCCGGTGCGAGCTCGGCGAGCGCCAGGAGCGCCCCGGTCTCGTTCTGGGCGAGCAGCATCGTGCAAAGAGCCACCTCGCCCGACAGCGCGGCGGTAGCGGCTGGCAGCTCCAGCAGGCCGGCTCCGGTGACCGGCACGCGGGTGACCGCCCACCCGCTCGCCTCGAGGCGCCCACAAGGTGAGGCGGTGGCGGGGTGCTCGACGCTCGAGGTGACGATCCGGCGCCGCTCGGCCGGCGCCGTGGCGGCGGTGCCGAAGATGGCGAGGTTGTTCGACTCGGTGCCGCCGGAGGTGAAGACGATCTCGTCGGCCGCGGCGCCGACGAGGGCGGCGACCTGTGCCCGGGCCTCCTCGACGGCCCTGCGGGCGGCGCGCCCGAGCGGGTGGTCGCTCGAGGGGTTGCCGTAGGTGGTGCGCAGGTGGGGCAGCATCGCCTCGAGCACCTCGGGCGCGACCGGCGTGGTGGCGTTGTGGTCGAGGTAGACGACCTCGTCGATTGCTGTGGTGCTCATCGGCGCCAGCCCGGTGTCGTCTCGGGCCCGTCCGCCGGTGCCGTGGCAGGAGTGTCGGTGCCGGCGGCGACGGGGAAGCCGGCCTGGCGCCACTCGG
>DAHUZG010000302.1 GCA_027306715.1 Acidimicrobiaceae bacterium | reverse complement strand
CAACCGCCGGCGTGCGGAGCGGCTTGCCGCGGCCGCGGCCCGGGGCGCGGAACCGGGCGCGCGCGACGCCGGGGCGGGCCGGCCTGAGCCTGAAGACGGCGCCGGGCCGCCGGTGCCGCTCGGCGGCGGCCTCGTGGCGCGCCCCGTCGAGGGTGGCTTCGAGGTGCTCTCGCCCTCGGGGGCGTTGCTCGCGAGCGGATCGACGGCCTGGCGCGCCGGCACGCCGGCACTCGCCATCGAGGTTCCGTCGCTGCACTCCGAGCTGGCGGTGACGGCGTCGATCTCTCCGGACTCGGGGCGCCTGCTGTCGGTCGACGTCGACCGTGCCGGCGTCTTGCGTGCCGACGACCTGATCCTCGTGCCGGCGGCGGCCGCCGGCGGATCCGTCACCGGGGAGCCGGATGTGCCGGCGGCTACCGAGCCCGTCGGGAGAGGAGCAAGAGAATGATCGTCGACGTCCACTCGCATTACTACCCACCCGAGTATCTCGAGCGGATCGGCCGGCTCGACGTCCCGCCGCCGGCGGCGGTGCTCGCCCACTACTCGCTCGACGAGCGCGTCGCCCTTCTTGACCGGACCGGCGTCGACTGCGAGGTGCTCTCGGTCTCGCAGGCCCAGCCCTACCTGCCCGACGCCGCCGACGCCGCCGGCGCCGCGCGCCTCGTCAACGACGTCTACCTGGCGGTCTGCGATCGCTACCCGGGGCGCTTCTACAGCTTCGCGGCGCTGCCGCTGCCGCATGTCGAGGAGGCGCTCGCCGAGGTCGAGCGCATGAGCAGCGAGGGCCGCGTCGTCGGTGTGACGATCGGCTGCAGCGTCGGCACGATGCAGCTCGACGATGCGAGGCTCGAGCCGCTCTGGAGCGAGCTCGACCGCCGCCGGATGACCGTCTTCCTGCACCCGATCGGGCAGGAGCAGACCGACTGGCTGCTCGGGAAGGGCCTGGCCTGGATTGTCGGGGCACCGTTCGAGGACACCGCGGCGGCGATGCGGCTCGTCCTCTCGGGGATGCACGAGCGCTACCCAAAGCTGCGCTTCATCGTCCCACACCTCGGCGGCACCCTGCCCTTCCTGCTGGCGCGGGTGAGCCGGCATGCCGTCGGGGAGGTCCTCGCCGGGCTGCGGTCGATGTACTACGACACCGTCAACGGCTCGGCCGACGCGCTCGGCTGCTCGTGCCGCGCATTCGGGCCGGACCGGCTGCTGTTCGGGACCGACTTCCCCTACTGCGACGAGGACGGCTTCGCCCGCCACCTCTCCTACCTCGAGGAGGGCGGCCTCGGTGCCGCCGAGCTGGCCGGGGTGAAAGGCGGCAACGCGGCGTCGCTTCTCGGGCTCGAGGGACCGGCTTTTTCGTGAGAGAAGCGGGCGGAGCGCAGCGCTGGTGACCTCGCCGTCGTCGGGCCGAGTCCCGCGAGCCGCCGCCGCGGCAGGCGGCGGCGCCGGCGGGGGCGCCAAGCTGGCGCCTCTTGCGGCACTACTACCTACTCAGGTAGTGTACGTGAACGTCGGCAGTGGAGGGCGGGAGTGGGCACTGTGACGCCGTCAGCGTGGGGGCGCGCCTGATCATGCGCATCGTCGATCTGCACGCCTATCCGGGCACCGACCGTTTCGTCGCCGCCCAGGGTCCGTTCGCCGACGCACTGGCGAAGTACTGGAAGAAGCCCTGGGTCGGCAAGGACGAGTCCGAGGTGGTCGCCGAATTCGAGCGCGCCGGCGTCGAGGTCGTCATGGTCGCCTTCGACATCGAGGCCCACGTCGGCAGCCCGCCGTGCGACAACGAGTACGTGTCGGCGTTCCGCAGCCGCCACCCCGAGCGCGTCATCGGCGTGTGGGGCGTCGCCGATCCGCACGGCGGCGAGGAGGCAGCGATTCGCGCCGAGCGTGAGGTGAAAGAGCTCGGGCTCACCGGCTTCCACTTCCACCCGATCATGGGGCGATTCCGCGTCGACGACGACGCCTTCGCCCCGCTCTGGGAGACCCTGAGCGGGCTGCACGTCCCGATCATGATCGACGTCGGCACGACCGGCATGGGGGCGGGGCTGCCCGGGGGGCTCGGCAGCTCGATCTACGACGCCCACCCGTCCGCGGTCGACCGGCTGGCGGCGAACTTCCCCGACCTCACGATCGTCGCCGCCCATCCCGGCTGGCCCTGGATCGATGAGGTCACAGCTGTCGTGCTGCACAAGGGCAACGTCTTCTGGGAGCTGTCGGGCTGGGCGCCGAAGTACTTCCCGGAGTCGCTGCGCCGTGACATCCGTGGCAGGCTGCGCGACAAGATCATGTTCGGCAGCGACTACCCGAGCATCCCCTACGAGCGGCTCTTCAGGGAGTGGGGCGACCTCGGGCTGAGCGACGAGGTGCTCGCTGCGGTCTTCCACGAGAACGCCGAGCGCGCGCTCGGGCTCTGATCGCCGCCGCCTCCGCGGCCGCTCGCCGGCGGGCGGGCCGGCCCGGCCCGGCTCCTGCTCAGCGCCGGTCGACCTCGAGCGCGCAGGCGATGCCCTGGCCGACGCCGATGCACATCGTCGCGACGCCGATCCCGCCACCTGAGTCAGCGAGCCGGTGCAGCAACGTGGTGGCGATGCGGGCGCCTGAAGCGCCGAGCGGGTGACCGAGGGCGATCGCCCCGCCGCGGCCGTTCACCCGCTTGTCGTCCTCGGGAATGCCGAGCTCGCGCAGCACGGCGATGGCCTGCGCGGCGAAGGCCTCGTTGAGCTCGACAGCCGCGAGCTCGGACTGCTCCAAGCCGAGCCGGGCCAGCAGCTTGCGGACGGCCGGGACGGGTCCGATCCCCATCACCTCCGGCGCGACGCCGGCGACGGCGCCACCGAGCACCCGGCCGAGCGGCGGTGTGCCGAGCCTCTCGGCGAGCTCCTCGCTGGCGAGGAGCAGTGCCGCGGCGCCGTCGTTGAGAGGGCTCGAGTTACCGGCGGTGACGGTCCCGCCGCTGCGGAAGACGGGCTCGAGAGCTGCGAGCTTGTCGAGCGAGGTCGTCGGCCGCGGCCCCTCGTCCTCGCCCATCGTCGAGCCGTCGGGCAGCGCGACAGCCACGATCTCGGCGGCGAACTGTCCCGATCCTGTCGCCTCGACCGCCCGCTGGTGGCTGGCGAGGGCGAACGCATCCTGCTCAGGACGCCCGACCGACCATCGCTCGGCGACGTTCTCGGCCGTCTCGCCCATGCTCACCGTCCACTCGGCAGGCATCGACGGGTTGACGAAGCGCCACCCGATCGTCGTGTCGACGAGGTCGAGCGAGCGCGGGAAGGCGGTCTCGGGCTTTCGCATGACGAACGGCGCCCGGCTCATCGACTCGACGCCGCCGACGACGACGAGCTCCGCCTCGCCGACGGCGATCTCGCGGTAGGCGTAGAGGAGGGCGTCGAGGCTCGACCCGCAGAGCCGGTTGAGCGTCGTGCCGGCCGCCGAGACCGGCAGCCCGGCGAGCAGCGCCGCCATCCGGGCGACGTTGCGGTTGTCCTCGCCCGACTGGTTCGCCGCCCCGAAAGCGACATCATCGACGAGAGCCGGGTCGATCTCGCGATGGCGGGCGAGCGCGCTGCGCACGACGTGAGCGGCGAGGTCGTCCGCGCGCACGCCGGAGAGTCGCCCCCTGAACCGGCCGATCGGCGTCCGCACGGCGTCGAGGACGACCACCCCTCGTCTGCTCGGCTGCTTCATCGCTGCTCCTCTCCACGCTCGCCCCATCGCGACGGGCGGCGCTCGGCGAAGGCAGCTATGCCCTCCACCCGGTCGGGCGAGGTCGCCGCCTCGCGCCAAGCGAGGTCCTCGAGCTCGAGCCCGTCCTCGAGCGGCGTCCACGAGCCCAGCCGTATCGCCCGCTTGGCGGCCCGTGTGGCGACCGGCGAGTTGGCGGCGATCAGCGCCGCCAACTCGAGTGCCACCTGCTCTGCGGCACCGGGCGGCACGAGCCGGTCGACCAGCCCGATCGACAGCGCCTCGGCGGCGGCGACCCGCCGCCCGCTCAGTACGAGCTCGCTCGCCTTGCCGATCCCGACGCGGCGCGGCAGGCGCTGGGTCCCCCCGCCGCCGGGCACGAGCCCGACGCGGACCTCCGGCAGGCCGAGCTCGGCGGTCTCGTCGGCGACGACGACGTCACAGCACAAGGCCAGCTCGAGGCCGCCGCCGAGGGCGAGGCCGGCGACAGCAGCGATGCTCGGCTGCGGTAGGTCGGCGAGCGCCGCGAAGGCGGAACGGAACAGCGGTCGCTGCTCGAGCAGCTCGGAGGTGCTCATGCGGCTGCGCTCTTTGAGGTCGGCGCCGGCGCTGAAAGCCCGCGGCGAGGAGGAGGCGAGCACGACGGCCCAGACAGACTCGTCGGCGGCGAGCGCACGGGCGGTGTCGCAGAGCTCCCTCGCCATCGTCGTGGAGATCGCGTTCAGTGCCTCGGGACGGTCGAGGGTGACGACGGCGATGCCGTGCTCGCAGCGGACCTGCAGCGCGGCAGGGGGGCCGTTCATCGCGCCGACGGCCAGCGCCGCCGGTGACCGCCGGCGAGCGTCATCGCCGGGGTTGCATCGCTGCAAGCTCGCTGCGGCGCCACCAGGGAACCTCCTACCTACTGTGGTACGTTGCATGCTGACCCTACCACTGCGGCTGCTCGGGCCTGGCTCGAGCACGCCCGCGCTGAGGAGCGTGTTGTGAGCGAGCGACCTGTGGCTCTCGTGACCGGCTCATCGAGCGGGATGGGCCAGGCGGCAGCGAGGCGTCTCGCCGGGGCCGGGTACGACCTCGTCGTCAATTACACCCGCCGGGCGGAGGGAGCCGAGCAGACGGCTGCCGACGTCCGCGCTGCCGGCGGTCGGGCTCTCGTGGTCGCCTGCGACGTCAGCGACGAGGCCGCCGTCGAGCGGCTCGTAGCCTCCTGCCGGGACGAGCTGGGGCGCCTCGACGTGCTCGTCAACGCCGCCGGCACGACGGCGATGCAGCCGCCGAAGGACCTCGGGGCGACGACCTTTGACGAGTGGGACCGCATCATGAACGTCAACGTGAAGGGTCTCTTCATCGTGACGCGAGCGTGCGCGCCGCTGCTGAAGGCGGCGCACGGGAGCGTCGTCAACCTCGGCAGCCTGGCGGGGACCCGTCCGACCGGCGTCCAGCCCTATGCCTACTCCGCCAGCAAGGCGGCTGTAGCTGCGCTGACCAAGCTCCTCGCGGCCAATCTCGGGCCGGAGGTCCGTGTGAACGCCGTGCTCCCCGGCTGGGTGCAGGGAAGCTGGATGGAGGAGCAGCTCGGCGAGCACTACGAGGGGCTCATGGAGCGGCGCGCCCGCCAGACCCCGCTCGGGCGGGTCGCCAGCAACGACGACATCGCCGAGGCGATCGTCGCCGTGGCGACGTCTCTCGAGTTCATGACCGGCGAGCTGATCGCCGTCGACGGCGGCTACTCCAGCAAGACCTGAGCCCTGGCGGCCCATCGGTCGGCTGCCGGCGGCGCAGCCCTCAAAGAGCAGGCTGCTCGTGGCGGGCGACCGAAAAGCCGACGGCGGTCGGTACGTTGATCGCCGCCAGCACGAGCACGATCGTCATCACAGCGAGCGGAGCACCCCGGGTCTTGTCGTAGACGAAGACGTACTCGGCCATCGTCGCGAAGATGAGGGTGATGGCGAGCATCCAGCGGGCGACGCTGAAGAACACTCCCCAGGCAAAGCCCGGCCGGCGGCGCAGCAGCACGGCTGCCGCGACGCTCAGCGCGCCCGAGGCGACGAGCAGGCCGGCGGGCACGCCGAGGGGCGCCTTCCGGGGCAGGTAGGCGGCGAGAAAGCCGACGGCGATGAACGACGTCACGATGGCCCCGACGGCGCAGGCCATCACCGGCGAGAGGGTCGTGTCCCCGAGCCACGGCGGCCCGCCGGCTGCGGTAGCTCCCTCGCCTCCGGTCGCGGTGGTCGGGAGAGAGGCTGTCTGTCCGGTCAGCGCCACGTCGCCAGCCTCGTCATGATCACGAGCGTCGCCACCTGCATCACCCCGGTGATCCCCGCGGTGTAGATGAAGCGCCGCATCACGCGGCCGATGAGCGCCCCGTTGGGCTGGGGCTTTCGCAGCTCGAGCAGCACGAGGATGTTGGCCGGCTCGAGGACGACGTAGGCGATGATCGCCATGACGCCGACGACGATGAACGACGCCACGATCCACCAGTGCTTCGGGTAGGGGACGGTGAGGTCGCCGAGGTGGCGTGCGAGCTGCCACCCGGCGGTGAGAGTCGTCACCACCAGGGTCGGCATGATGAGCATCATCGCCGGCATGAACCGCTTCGAGAAGGCGATGCGGCCGGGCACGTCCATCTTGCCGAGGATCGGGCCGATCACGAACCCGACGAAGAGGTCGATCCCGGTCCACAGGCCACCGCCTGCCACGTGCAGGAAGTCGAGTGCCCACAGCCAGTTGCCGGCGATGGAGGCGACGAGGAAGGCGACGATCAGCCCGACGGGGACAAGGCCCTTCATCGGGATGATCGGCCCTCTGGCCGTGGTGCCGCGGTCACCGGGGCCGGCCAAGACCCGGCCCGGCGCCAGCACCGCCGCCCCCACCGGCCCGGGGGTGATGCCGAGGTCCGTGGCGGTGGCGCTCAGCTCGGTCATCCTCCTCCTTCGGGATCCTCGCGGGCGGGCTGCCGCCGAGTCGCGTGGGTAGGGGATTCCTCCTCGCTGCGAGCGTACAGAACCAGCCGAGCGGCGTGAAGCCCACCAGCCGAGCGGCGTGAAGCCCCCGTGCGCTTCCGGTACCGCCGCCGGTCCGGGGCCCGGGCTACGAGGTGAAGCGGAATTCGACGACGTCGCCGTCGCGCATCACGTAGTCCTTGCCCTCGATGCGGGCTCGTCCGACGGCGCGGGCGGCGGCGACCGAGCCGGCGGCGAGAAGGTCGTCGTAGCCGACCACCTCGGCCTTGACGAACCCGCGCTGGAAGTCGCTGTGGATCACGCCGGCCGCCTGCGGCGCCGTGTCACCGGCGCGGATCGTCCAGGCTCGCGCCTCCTTCGGCCCGGCGGTGAGGAAGGTCTGCAGCCCGAGCGTGGCGAACCCGAGCCGGACGAGCCGGACGAGCCCGGGCTCCTCGAGGCCGTAGCTGGCGAGCAGCTCCAAGGCGTCCGGGCCGTCGAGGGAGGCGAGCTCGGCTTCGATCTGGGCACACAGCACGACCGCCGGCGCGGGCGAGACGAGGCGCTCCAGCTGCTCGGCGCGCGCCGTGTTGCCGAGGTCGCTCTCGGCGACGTTGAAGACGTAGATGAAGGGCTTGGAGCTGAGCAGGTGCAGCTCGGCGAGCGGGCCTGCCTCGAGCTCGCCCGAGGCCATTGCCGAGGCGACTGTGCGCCCGGAGTCGAGGACGGCGCGCGCCGCCTCGGTGGCGGTCACGACCGGTGCCAGCTCGCGCCGGGCGCGGGCTTCTTTCTGCAGCCGCGGGAGCCGGCTGTCGACGGTCTGGAGATCGGCAAGGAGCAGCTCGGTGTGGACCGTCTCGATGTCGTCGGCCGGGGAGACTCGCCCGGCGACGTGGACCACGTCCGGGTCGTCGAAGGCGCGCACCACCTGACAGATGGCGTCGGTCTCGCGGATGGCGGCGAGGAACTTGTTGCCGCGGCCCTCTCCCTGGGAGGCTCCGCGCACGATGCCGGCGATGTCGACGAAGGTCACGGTCGCGGCCACGATCTTCTCGGAGCTGTAGAGGGCGGCGAGGCGCTCGAGGCGGGGATCAGGCACCGAGACGACGCCGACGTTCGGGTCGATCGTGGCGAAGGGGTAGTTGGCGGCGAGCACGTCGTTGCGTGTGAGGGCGTTGAACAGCGTCGACTTGCCCACGTTGGGCAGCCCGACGATTCCGATCGACAGCCCCATTCCCGCTCCTTGCTCCCTTCGTCGCCGGCGGCGCCGCTCGGCCGTTGCGCGGCCAGCTCGGGTGG
>DAHUZG010000301.1 GCA_027306715.1 Acidimicrobiaceae bacterium | reverse complement strand
GATCGCGACACCAAGTTCACGGCTTCCTTCGACGCCGTCTTCGCCGCAGAGGGCACCAGGATCATCAAGAGCCCGGTCCGGGCACCCCGGGCGAACGCCATCTGCGAGCGCGTGATCGGTACCCTCCGGCGCGAGTGCCTGGACCGGATGCACATCCTCGGACGACGCCACCTGGAGACCGTGCTCGCCGAGTACGTCGAGCACTACAACGCACACCGGCCGCACCGCTCCCTCGGCCAACGTCCGCCGTCCGCTTTCGATACGACTCCGGCGCTCATCGGCGACATCGACGCAGTCAGGCTGCGAAGATCCGATCGTCTGGGCGGGCTCATCCACGAGTACCGGATGGTCGCTTGACCTGGACGGATGGGTTCTCGGCACCCACAGGTTCATGCCGCGCTCGCGGGATGCCCGCGGGATGAGCCCATCGACGCCACCGCCCGAGCCGCCGTCACAGGGCCCTGACCTGGGCTTTTAGCGGGTGGAGGTGAGCGGACTCGAACCGCCGACTTCCACGTTGCGAACGTGGCGCTCTACCAGCTGAGCTACACCCCCGAAGGGCGACCCGCCACCGGCTGCCGGGTCGAGCCTCCAGGTTAGTCGCCGCGCCGGGCGAGGCTCGCCGGAGAGTCCACCGCATGCCGGATCGGCCACCCGCCGGCTGGCTGGCTTCTGCCACTAGGTTGCCGGGGGCAAAGGAGTCCCATGGCTCGTTACGTCGTCTACGGCGCTGGAGCGATCGGCGGGGTCGTCGGGGCCCGGCTGCATGCCGCCGGTCGCGAGGTCGCCCTGATCGCCCGAGGCGAGCACCACGATGCGATCGCCCGGTCCGGGCTCGTGGTCGAGCACCCCGGTGGCCAAGAGACCTACCGGATCCCGGTGTTCTCCGACCCCGAGGCGGCACGGGTCGTGCCCGAGGACGTCGTCGTGCTGACGACCAAGAGCCAAGACAGCCACGCCGCGCTCGCCTCGCTCGCCGCCTGCTGCAGCCCCGATCTCACGCTGGTGTGCGCGCAGAACGGCGTGGACAACGAGCGCTCGGCGCTTCGGCGCTTCGCCAACGTCTACGGCGGGCTCGTGGTGATGCCCGCCGCCCACCTGCGAGCCGGTGTGGTCATCCACGCCGCCGAGCCGGTGGCCGGCGTGCTCGACCTCGGCCGGGCGCCGAACGGTCGGGACGAGCGGGCCTCTGCCATCGCCGAGGATCTGCGCGCCGCCGGCTTTGCCTCCGAGGCAGTCGAGGAGGTGATGTCCTGGAAGCGTCGGAAGCTGCTCACCAACATCGCCAACACCGTCAACGCCCTGTTCGTCGAGGACGAGGCGACCGAGCGGATAGTCGAGCGTGCAGGTGAAGAGGGGCGCGCCTGCCTTGCCGCCGCCCACCTCGAGGTCGTCGCCGAATCGGCCTTCGAGGCGCGCCTCGGCTTCTTCCGCGAGCAGACGATGGGCGAGCAGCTCGTCGCCGGCAGCTCCTCCTGGCAGAGCCTCGCCCGACACACCGGCACCATCGAGGCCGACTATCTGAACGGCGAGATCGCCCTCCTCGGGCGCCTGCACGGGATCCCGACCCCGGTCAACGCCGCCCTTCAGCGCCTCGCCAACCAGCACGCCGCACGCCGCTCGAGGCCTGGCGGCGTCAGCCTCGCCGAGCTCGAGGGGCTCCTCCAGGCCTAGCCGCCAGCGCCCGATGTCGTCGGAGAGGGCGGTCAGCGCCCTGTCGATCGCCGTGCTCGTCTCGCCGAGGCTCCCGCTCGGGGTGGCCGCAGCGCCGCTCGCCGCGAAGCGCCGCCGAGGCGCTTGCCACCCTCGCCCGAAGACCGAACGGCACCCGCACCGGGTCTCTCGTCGCCGAGGCGGCCGACGCCGCCAAGCAGCTGTTGAACCGCCAGATCGGCGATCGT
>DAHUZG010000299.1 GCA_027306715.1 Acidimicrobiaceae bacterium | reverse complement strand
CGACGAGGCCTTCGAGGCCGAGGAGCCGCCCTACTACCGGCCGCCGAAGGGCTCGCCCGCGTACGAGTACCTGATGGCGCGCAAGCAGACCCTCGGCGGCTCGCTCCCGCACCGCCTGGTGCGCGGCGAAGGCGCGAAGGGCCTCCCGGCGCCGCAGCCGTCGGTGTTCGCCGAGTTCCGCCAGGGCTCGAGGGGCCAGGCAGTCTCGACGACGATGGCCTTCGCCCGCCTGCTCCGCAACCTGCTGCGCGACCCCGCTCTCGGGCGCTACGTCGTGCCGATCATCCCCGACGAGGGCCGCACCTTCGGTCTCGACGCCCTCTTCTCGGAGGTCAAGATCTACGCCGAGGGCGGCCAGCGCTACACCTCGGTCGACGCCGGCCTGCTGCTCCAGTACAGCGAAGCCGAGAACGGCCAGATCCTCGAGGAGGGCATCACCGAGGCGGGAGCGATGGCGAGCTTCATCGCGGCGGCCACCTCCTATGCCACCTGGGGCCGGCCGATGCTGCCGATCTTCCTCTACTACTCGATGTTCGGCTTCCAGCGCATCGGCGACCTCATCTGGCAGTGCGGCGACTCCCGGGGCCGCGGCTTTTTGATCGGCGCAACCGCCGGGCGGACGACGATGAACGGCGAGGGCCTCCAGCACGAGGACGGCCAGAGCCTGCTGCTCGCCTCGGCTTATCCGAGCGTCAAGGCCTATGACCCCTCCTTCGCCTATGAGATGGCCGCCATCGTCGAGGCCGGAGTCGAGGAGATGTACGGCCCCGAGGGCAGGGACGTCGTCTACTACCTCACCCTTTACAACGAGAACTACCAGATGCCCGTTCTCCCCGAGGGTGAGGAGGGCGAGCAGGTGCGGACGGGGTCGGTCCGGGGCCTCTACCGCTACCAGCCGCCCGCCGAGGTCGCACGGACAGCGGACGGCGGGCACGAGCGGCGGGCCACCATCCTCTTCTCGGGTACCGCCTGGCAGGCGGCGGTTCGTGCCCGCGAGCTGCTCGCCGAGCGGTGGAACGTGTCGGCGGAGACCTGGTCGGCCACGAGCTACAAGAGCCTCCGTGAGGATGCCCTCGAGGTCGAGCGCTGGAACCGCCTCCACCCCTCCGGGGCTCACCGCGTCCCCTACGTGGCGCGTGCGCTCTCGCAGGCCGGCGGCCCGGTCGTCGCGGTTACCGACTTCATGAAGGCGGTGCCAGACCAGATCGCCCGCTTCGTCCCGGCCCCCTTCATCCCCCTCGGCACCGACGGCTACGGCCGCTCGGACACCCGCGAGGCGCTGCGCCGCCACTTCGAGGTCGACGCCGAGCACGTCCTCGTCGCCGTCCTGGCGGCTCTCGCCGCCACCGGCGAGGCGAAGGAGGAAGAGGTAGCCCAGGCGATCGCCGAGTACGGGATCGACACCGAGTCGCCCGATCCCCGGGTCGCCTGAAAGCGCCGGCCTCCACCAGCGCTGTCCGGCCTGGCATGCCGCCTAGGCTGGGCGAATGGCACTCCACCTAGCCCAGGAGCCGAAGGCCGACCGGCTGCTCTCAAAGGACCCTCTCGCCCTCC
>DAHUZG010000293.1 GCA_027306715.1 Acidimicrobiaceae bacterium | reverse complement strand
GTCGCCGGGGCGGCGCTCGTCGTCAACGCCACGCCGGTCGGGATGCTCTCGGGCCCGGACGCCTACGAGCTCGGCTCGAGCAGGCTCTCTGACCCGCGGCCCGGTCAGCTCTACTACGACCTCGTCTACGAGCCTGCCGAGACCCCGTTCCTGCGCCGCGCCGCACGAGCCGGTGCCGAGGCTCGCGGCGGCCTCGGCATGCTCGTCGAGCAGGCTGCGCTCCAATTCCGGCTGTGGACCGGGAGCGAGGCGCCGGTCGGCGCGATGCGGGCGGCGGCGGCCGCGGCGCCAGCCGGAACGCCAGCCGGCGGCGCTCCGAGCGAGCGGGCAGCCACCTCGAGCTGAGCGGCCGCCGAGGTCGGCGGACCACGGGGTCACCAGGCCACCGGGCGTGGGGGGGCGCCGGGCTTGGGGCGCCCCCGGGCGGGGGAGGGCGCCGCACCGACCGCTCGAGACAAGCTCCGCTCTCGGATCTGGGCACGCGAGCCGTAAGAAGATCCGTGACACTGCGCCTCGGCGTGCGATTGACCCAGTTGATGGGCCGGCGGTGATGGTCGAGGTCGATCAGTCCCACGGTCGGGTCGGGGTCGCTCAGCGGCTCGACCCGGCCGAGCTCGCCGCGCTCGTCGAGGCGGCGCGCGGCGGGGACGAGGCGGCCTGGGAGCAGATCTACCGAGCCTTCTACCCGCGCCTGCGCGCCTACGCCGGCCGCCGGCTCGACACCGAGGGGGCCAAGGACGCGGTCGCCGAGACGATGGCACGCGCCGTGGCCTCGATCGGCCGCTTCTCCTGGCGCGGCAGCGGCTTCGAGGGCTGGCTGTTCGCCATCCTCCACCACGTCATCACCGACCGCCACCGGCGGCTCGGCCGTGACCGCAGGCTGGTTCCGGCGGCGGTGGCGGACGACTCCGACCTGGCGAGCTCTTACCTCCTCGACGAGGAGGCGCTGGCGGTGCGCCAGGCGTTCGCTCGACTCTCGCCGGCCGACCAGGAGCTGCTGCACCTGCGCTGCGTCGCCGGGCTCAGCGCAGACGCGGTCGCCGAGGTTCTCGGCAAACGCCCCGGTGCCGTTCGCATGGCCCAGATGCGGGCACTCGGAAGGCTGCGCGAGCTGTTCGCGGAGGTGGCCTCGTGACGAGCCATTCGGACGAGCTCCTCGTCGCGGCACTCGGCCGGGCCTTCCCGCTCGAGGTCGGGGTGCCGAGCGACAGCGAGCTCGAGCGCTTCCGTGCCGTGCTGGCCGGCGGCCGGCGGCCGGCGGCCGCTCGCCGCGGCATCCTCGTCGGCATCGCCAGCGCGGCGGCCGCTCTCGCCGCCGTCGTGACGCTGCTCGCCCTCGTGCCCCTGCCGGCTCCCCTGCGCTCGATCGCGGTGTCGATAGGGCTGCCCGTGAACGACGCCCGCGTCGCTGCGGTCAAGGGTGACCTCGCCTCACTGGCAGCGGCTCTCGCCACGTCCGACGAGCACGCCGTCGTCCAGCGGATGGCGGTCGTGCGCACGGCCATGGCTTCCCTGTCGGCCGCTGACCGGGCGAGGGTGGGTCCGGGCGCCGGCCAGCTCCTCTCACAGGCGCGGCGATGGCTCGAGGGGTGGCACGCCGGCGCGGCGGCGGCGGGGCCGGCACGGTCCACCACCGCTGCTCCGACGACCACCGCTGCTCCGACGACCACCGCTGCTCCGACGACCACCGCTGCTCCGGCGACCACCGCTGCTCCGGCGACGGCTCCCGCCCGAGCTGAGGGGTCGACGACACCCACGACCCGGACATCGGCGCCCGAGAGCGCCGGCCCTGTTGATCGCGCCCACCAGGACAAAGGCGGATCTGCCGGAGCGCCCTCCCGCCCCTCCGGCGGCGAGAGCGGGCGCCCGGCGCCGACGACCGACAGCCCCGCGACGGCGAGAACGACGACCGAGCCGACGGCAGGCAAGGAGTCGCCGGGATCGGGAACGGGCGCCAGCGACACCGCTCGAGCGGGCGGCTCGTCGCCACGCACCGGGAAGACCTCGGGCAGTCCGGGATCGGCGGGCGGCAGTCGAGGTCCCGCGCAGCCGCCTGCCGCCGCCACGAACCACCCCCGTCAACCAGCGTCGGCATCTGGCTCGGACGGGGCATCGGGCGCCGGGGGGGCATCGGGCGCCGGGGGGGCATCTGGCTCGGACGGGGCATCGGGCGCCGGCCCGAGCACGGGAACGGGCACGGGCACGCGCACGCGGGCGGGCGGCGGCACATCGAGCAGCGACAGCTGACGCGATGCCACGGCTGCTGTGAGCCACTCGCGTCCCTTCGCTCGTCAAGAACTGGTCATATCGCCGATGCGGCGTGACAAGCCGGCAGTCGCGGCGATTGCTGGGGTGAGGCTAGGGAGGCGGCGGCCACGAGGGTCGTCGCTCCGGCCAAGGAGGTGACGGTCGTGGGCACGAACCGGACCGCCCGGAGATCCGGGCTGAAGGCCATCGCGGTCACATCGGCGCTGCTGCTCGCTCCCGCAGTGCCTGCGCTCGCTGCGGTGCCGACGTCGCGGCACGGGCAGCATCCCGCGGCACCGGGCATGCCGCGAGCCACCATCGCCGGCGTGGTCATCGCTCGCCAGCCGGCGCGACGGGCTGTGATCGTCGCCTCACGGTCCGGAGCGGTCCAGACGCTGCGGGTGACGTCGTCGTCGACCCTCGGCCGCCTCGCACCGGGCACCGAGGTTCGCGCTGTTGCACGTCGCCTCGGCGACGGTACCTACCGCCTGGCGACGTTGAGGACCCACGGCCGTACCGGGCACGCACGGCTGCGCGCCACGGTCGTGAGGTCGTCGTCTGAGGGCATGCTGCTCGCCGGCGGCGGCAGCGTGCTGGCGGTCTCCCGACCAGGTGCGTCCGGAGGCCGGCTCCCCGTCCACTCGATCGCCGGGTCAAGCCCGCTATCGCCGGGAACGGTCGTCTCCGCCAACGTCTCGATCAGCGGCGGATCGCTCGTCGAGACGAGCGCTCAGCCCGTCGGCCAGTCCGACCTCATCGACCTCGAGGGCGTGCTCAGCTCCGTCACCGCCGGCCAGCTCGTGCTGGCCGTGGACAACGGGGCCTCCACGACGATCAGCGTGCCGGCCAGCCTGACGTTGCCTTCGGTCATCGTCGCCGGAGACCGCGTCGAGGTGGTCGTGTACTACTCGAACCAGGCCTTCAGCCTGGTGACCATCACCGACGAGACCCTCGCAGCCTCGAGCAGCAGCGGCGACGGCGCCAGCCAGCCGACGAGCACGTCGTCGAGCAACCCGGCGCCGGCGGTTCAGGTGGAGGGCAGCGTCACCTCGATCACCTCCTCGAGCCTCGTCGTGCAACCGGGCGAGGGCGCCGCGGCGGTCAGCTTCGCCATCCCCTCCGGCTTCCCCGTGACCGGCATCACGACCTCCTCGCGGGTCGAGGCGACCGGGGAGATCGTCAATGGCGTCCTCACGCTGCAGCAGCTCGACGTGCAGAGCGGCGACGGAGGCGACGCTGCGAGATCCACCGCCCCCGCTGTCGAGGTCGAGGGCACCGTCGCCAAGGTCAACTCCTCGAACCTCATCGTCCAGCCTGTGGACGGCACGGCGCGGGTCACCTTCGACGTGCCGGCTGGCTTCGACCTGACCGGGGTCGTGACCGGGGCGAGGGTCCAGGTCGCGGGTGCCGTCGTCAGCGGTGTGACCACCCTGACGCGGGTCCACGTCCAGAACAACCAGGACGGCAACGGCGACGGCCACAGCTCGACGGGCCAGGGCGGCTCGGGCGCTCAGGGCTCGACGGGCCAGGGCGGCGGCGACTGAGCCTCGCAGCAGTCACGGTGACGGCGCCTGACGGCGTACCGAGCGGGGCCACGCACGGCTCGCACGGCGCACCGCGAGGCGCCCGTCACCGCGTCGGCGCTCCGGGCGCAGCGCGCACATCGGCCGCTACTGCGCTCGCAGCGGCGGCTCGGCCCACCCTCGAGCCCTCTCGACGGCGGCGAGCCATCGCCCGTACAGCCGGTCGGCCTGGCCACGGTCCAGTCCCGGCTCGAAACGTGCCCTGCTCCGCCGCAGCGAGCCCACCTCCTCAACCCCGCTCCAGCGTCTGACCCCGAGCCCGGCGGCGTAGGCGGCGCCGAGGGCGGTGGTGTCGGCAACCGCGGCGACGTCCACCGGGACGCCGGCGACGTCTGCCTGGAACTGCATCAGCCAGTTGTTCGCCGTCGCGCCGCCGTCGGCACGCAGCACCGTCACCGGCATCCCCGCACGCGCCATCGCCTCGAGCACGTCGCGGGTCCGGTAGGCGATCGACTCGAGCACAGCGCGTGCAAGATGGGCGCGGGTGGTCCGAAGCGTCGCCCCGAGCAGGGTGCCGCGCGCCGAAGGGTCCCAGTAGGGGGCGCCGAGCCCGGCGAGGGCGGGGACGAAGAAGACGTCGTCGTTGCCCGGGAGCGACCGGGCCAGCTGCTCGCTCTCGCCGGCGTCGGCGATCAGCCCGAGACCGTCGCGCAGCCACTGCACCGCCGCACCGGTGACGAAGATCGAGCCCTCGAGGGCATAGCTGCGCCGACCGCCTGCTTCTGCGAGGGCGACGGTGGCGACAAGCCCGCTCCCCGGCTCGGCCACGAGCCCTCCGGAGTGGGCAAGGATGAACGACCCGGTCCCGTAGGTGCTCTTCGCCTGGCCCGGCTCCTGGCAGGCTTGTGCCAGAAGCGCCGCCTGCTGGTCGCCGAGGACGCCCGCCAGCGGGACCCCCGGCAGCATCGGAACGGCGGACGGAGCCGTCGTCGCCAGGGCGCCGACGGAGGCGACGATGCGCGGCAGCACGGCCGCCGGGACGCCGAACAGCTCGCACAGCTCGAGGTCCCAGGCCAGCTCGTTGAGGGACATGAGAAGGGTGCGACTGGCGTTGGTGGCGTCGGTCACGTGCAGCGCCCCCCCGCTCAGCCGCCACAGCAGGAAGCTGTCCATCGTCCCGAAGCAGAGCTCCCCGTGCTCGGCGCGCCGGCGCAGCGCCGGGTCCGCCTCGAAGAGCCACGTCAGCTTGCTTGCCGAGAAGTACGGGTGGAGCACGAGGCCGGTGCGGCGCTCGACGAGCGGGCCGAGGCCTGCCGCCACGAGGCGCTCGCAGATCGCCGCGCCGCGCCGGTCCTGCCAGACGACCACCGGGGCCACGAGGTCGCCGCTGCGGCGATCCCAGAGAAGCGTCGTCTCGCGTTGATTGGCCACCCCGAGGGCGACGACCTCGGCGCCGGCCGCATCCGCGCCGCCGCCACCGCCGGCTCGCGCCAGCGCCTCGCCGAGCAGTGCGACGACGGTGGACCAGATCTCTTCGCCGTCGTGCTCGACCCAACCGGGGGCAGGGAGACGCTGGAGGTGCTCCCGGTAGGCTCGCCCGGCGACGTTGCCTTCCCCGTCGACCACGAGCACCGCCGTGCCCGTCGTGCCCTGGTCGATGCCGACGACGAGGTCGCGCCCGGCCATCTCAGCGGCAGTCGGCGGAGAGGTCGGCCGGTTGGGCCAGGCAGGACATCCCGACAGCATGCCGTGCTTTCCCGCCGGCGGCCGGTGCGCCAGACTCGGCACATGGCCGAGCAGACTCCCGCCGCTTTCCCCCGCACGCCGGGCGCCGACTTCCTCACGGGCGCGATCGTGGCCCTCGCCACGCCGCTCACCGAGGACGGCAAGCTCGACCCTCTCGGGCTCGAGCGGCTGCTCGAACGCGTCGCTGCCCATCCGATCAGCGCCATCTCGCCGACGGGGACGACCGGAGAGGGGCCGCTGCTCGCACGCCGTCTGCGCGTCGAGGTCGCCGGCAGCGTCGCTGCCGCCGTCGGCGACCGCCTGGCGGTGATCCCCGGCGTCGTGGCGACCAACCTCGAGGAGGCGCTGGCCGACCTCGACGCCTACGCCGGCGCCGGCGCCGACGCCGCGCTCGTCAGCCCGCCCTTCTACTACCCGCTCGTCCCGGGCGACGTCGAGGCCTGGTACCGCCGTTTGCTCGCCTCGAGCCCGCTCCCCCTCGTGCTCTACAACATCCCCCAGATGACGAAGGTGCAGATCGCTCCGGAGGTCGTCACAGCCCTCGCCGGCGAGGCGGGCGCGATCGGGCTGAAGGACTCCGGAGGCGACCTCGAGCACTTCTCGCGGCTGCTCGCCGCGGTCGCCCCCGAGACACCGTTCTCGCTGCTCACCGGGACCGACACGATGCTCGTGCCGAGCGTCCAGCTCGGAGCGGCGGGGACGATCGCCGCTTCGCTCAACCTCGTTCCCGAGCTCGGCACGAGCATCCTCGCCCACCTCGCCGCCGGTGACACCGCCGTCGCGGTCGCCGAGCAGCGACGGCTGCTGGCGATCGTCGACGCCGTCCGCCGCGCCGGGGCGCCACGGGCCTGGAAGCTCGCCGTGGCCCTCGCCGGGGTCTGCGAGCAGTGGCCCGCCGCGCCCCAGCAGCCGATCTCCCCACGCGCCGCCGAGGCGCTGCGCGCCGAGCTCGCTCAACTCGGCGTCGCCGGCGTCACCGGCGTCTCTTGACGCCCGCCCGCTCGGCTCGGCGTCGCCGGCGCCCGAACGGGGTGCCATCTGTCACTACGCTCTGAGACGTGGGCAACCGAGGTCCGGCGGGCCGCGCGCTCGAGAGGGCGCGCCAGCGGCGGCTCGGCCGCCGGACCTGAGCGGAACGCCCGCCCCGAGAAGGAGCCGCCGATGTCCTCGTTCCTCCAGCGCGCCCACGACATCATCGCCGCCAAGGCGAACCGCGCCCTCGACGCCGCCGAGAAGCCCGACGAGCAGCTCGACCTCTCCTACGAGAAGATGCTCGAGCAGCTCACCCAGGTTCGCAAGGCGCTCGTCGACGTCGCCGCCGCCCGCAAGCGGATCGAGCTGCAAGAGCAGCAGCTGCAGGCTTCCGTCGCCCATCTGCAGGACCAGGCTCAGCAAGCGGTGACCGCCGGCCGGGAGGACCTCGCCCGCGAGGCCCTCGCCCGGAAGGCCCAGGCACAGTCCCAGATCGACGGGATGGAGCCGCAGCACCAGCAGCTGAGCGAGCAGGAGGCGCGCCTCGAGAAGACCCTCGACGCCCTCCAGCAGCGCGTCAACTCCTTCCGCACGCAGAAAGAGACGCTGAAGGCGCAGTACAGCGCCGCCAAGGCGACCTCGAGCATCAACGAGAGCGTCGCCGGGATCTCCTCGACGATCACCGACTCCGGGGGAGCCATCGAGCGCGCCCAGGACAAGATCGCCCAGCTGCAGGCCCATGCCGGCGCCCTCGACGAGCTGCTCGAGTCCGGCGTGCTCGAAGACGTCGGCGGCAGCACCGACGACATCCAGCACGAGCTCGACCAGCTCGGCAAGAGCTCGCAGGTCGAGAGCGAGCTGGCGGCGCTGAAAACAGGTTCGGCCACGGCCGCGGCGCTCCCGCCCGGCGGCGCGCCGCCTGGGCCGGCAGCGGGCGACCGAGCGAGCTCGTAGCGCCGGCGGCGCGGGCGCTTTCCCCGCCGATCGCCGGCGGCGCGGGGGTAGCGTCGCTGCGACACGCGTGCATCCCGCCCTTTCCCGCCGATCGCCGGCGGCGCCGGAGCGCTGGCGCGCCCGGCCAAAAGTGGGAGGTTCCGTGGCAACAGTGGGCCAGGTCTCGGCCAAGCTCGTAGAGGACTACGCCCGGCTCGATCCCGACGAGGCGCTCAACAGCTTCGGGATCGGCGCCGATGCCACTTCTCTCACCGACTACTCGCCGGCCGGTGCCTCGGCGCGGCGCGAGCTGTTCGAGCGGGCGCTCGGCGAGCTCGCCTCTGCCACGAGCGAGGACGAGGCCGACCGCCTCGGCCGGCTCTTCATGAAGACCCAGCTCGAGGGGATGCTCGCTCAGCTCGGTGCCGGCGAGAACGAACGCGACCTGCGCATCATCGGCGCCGTGCCGTCGACGGTGCGGATGATCTTCGACCTCGCGGCGCACTCGAAGGAGCAGGACTGGGAGGCGCTCGCCTCCCGGTTGGCCAGCGTGCCGGCGGCGCTCGACGGCTACCGCGAGAGCCTCGCCAAGGGCCTTGCAGAGGGGCGGCCGGCATCGCGGCGCTGCACGCTCGCTGTCGCTTCGCAGTGCGCCACCTGGGCGGGGAGCGGGAGAGGCGGATGGTTCTCCCGTTTCGCTGCGACCTACGGCGAGGGACCGCTCGCCGCTCGGCTGTCGCCGCTCGGGGCTGGCGCCGACCGCGCCTACGGCGAGCTCGCCGAGTGGCTCCGAACGGAGTACGCCGCCTTTGCGACCGAGGCCGACGGCGTCGGCGAGGAGCGCTACGGCCTTGCCTGCCCCGCCACCCTCGGCGCCGTGCCGGACCTCGCCGAGGCCTACGCCTGGGGCTGGGAGGAGCTGCGCCGGATCGAGGTCGAGAAGACGGCCGAGGCCGAGCGCATCACCCCGGGAGCCGGCTTCGACAAGGTGCGCGAGGCGCTCGTCGCCGACCGTGCCCGCGGCATCGAAGGCGCCGAGGCATGGCGGGACTGGCTGCAGCAGCTCACCGACGAGACGATCGCCTCGCTGCACGGGAGCCAGTTCGAGATCGCCGAGCCGTTGCGCCGCTGCGAGGTGCTGATCCCGCCCGAAGGCAGCGCCGCGGCCCCCTACTACACGCCGCCGAGCCGCGACTTCTCCCTGCCGGGACGGACCTGGTTCCCGACCGTCGGCCGGGAGTGGTTCACCACCTGGGACGTCGTCACCACCGTCTACCACGAGACCGTCCCTGGCCATCACCTCCAGGTCGGCTGGACGCGCCTGGTCCCTCTCACCGCGTGGCACCAGCTCGGCTTCATCTCCGCCCACGGCGAGGGGTGGGCGCTCTATGCCGAGCGGCTGATGGACGAGCTGGGGTGCTTCACGGCGCCCGAGCAGCGGCTCGGCTTCCTCTGCGCTCAGGCGTTCCGGGCGGCACGCGTCGTCGTCGACATCGGCCTGCACACCGGTGCCACCATCCCCACAGGCTGGCCGGGTGCCGGCGAGCGCTGGAGCTACGAGCGCGCCGTCGAGTACATCGAGCGCGCCTCGGGCGAGCATCGCGCCTTTTGCGAGAGCGAGGTGGTCCGCTACCTCGGATGGCCGAGCCAAGCGATCAGCTACAAGCTCGGCGAGCCATGCCCGCTCGCCGAGCTTGTAGCTGATCGC
>DAHUZG010000268.1 GCA_027306715.1 Acidimicrobiaceae bacterium | reverse complement strand
GGCGAGCCAGACGAGCGTCCCGACGTCAGCAGGAAGCGATCTCATCGTCCCTCCCGGTCGAGGCAGCGGTTCGATCTGGAAAGGCCGGCTGAGCACGTGCCCGCCGGTCCTACGAGACCTGTCAGGCGATCACCCGCGACGCGCGAAGTGGCCACCCGCCGTTCCCGCCCACGGGGCGCTGAGCAAGCGGGCAGGGCCTCACGTGCTCGCTCTCGGCGGTGCCCCAGGCGGCCGGTGATCACGAGGCGCGCCTTCCCCTCCCGGTCGCGGCGATCCCCGGGCGGTCCAGGCTGCCGCTTCGCATGCCGATCGACACGTCTTCACCGGCGACTGCGACGGACGCCTCGCCGGGGCGCCCGAGCTCGCCGACCCGCAGCTCCTCCTGCGGGTCCACTGGCCGCCGGGCCCGACACGGCGCCGAGCAGAACCCGTCCCTCGGCGTGTACCGCCAGGGAAGCGGGGCGCCACAGCTACCGCACACCGGCTCCTCGTCGGCGCTTTCCCACCAGCGCTCGCCCCAGATCTGACAGGGGTGCACCCCGAGGGCCACCGCCAGGCGGTCGGCGACCGCGCTCGAGACGGCGCCCGCCGCCCGGCCCCGCTGGTAGGCCTGGCTCTCGGCGGAGCTCAACAAGCTGTGCACCCCGCCGCACTGGCCCGGCGCCGGCACGGGCGCGATGCGCCGTACAAATCGCTCGAGCGGCGCGAACTCGAGCAGGACCCTCGCCGGTTCCGCAAGAGCCGGTCGGCTCGACCCGGGAGGGACGGCGCCGTCCTCGCAGGGACCCGAGCGCCGCTGTTCGGACTCGGCCACGTCTCGCCGCGAGTTGGTCGTCATCGCTTCCTCCACCTCCGCGTCCGCCTCCGGCGGGCGAGGCCACCGGCATCGCCCGCCTGGGGGCGAGACACCGCCGGCGCCGAGCGAGGTCAGGGGACGGCGCAGCCGAGGCGAGGAAGCGAAGGCCACTGACCGAGGCGGCCCTGCCGCCGACCCGGCGGGTCGGTCAGCGTGCCGGCGCCCCGCAGCCATGCCCTTGAGCCCGGACGAGGCGGCGGCGGCACGCGGTCGGCTCATCGCGCGTCGCCGCTGCCGGGAAGGCGAGGCTGGCGGCGGGGGGATCGACAGGAGGTTCCCCTTGTGACGGGAGTGAGCGTCCCCGGAGGAAAGCTTGCTGTCGGGAGTTGCGACGTGAGGGGCGCTGCGCCCTCGGGGAGCCGGGAGCTCGGCGGGAGCGCGGCGACCATCGAACCGCCGCCGTCTAGGCAGGCGAACAGCGCCACGTCTCCTCCGCGCCGCGCAGCCCTGGCAAGCAGGGTGCAGGAACGGCCGGTGTCGGGTGCCCAGATCGGGAAGGGACCGGCGCAGACCACCGTGACCGCCCGGCCGATGCGCGCGCCGAGCGGCGCCAGGGCGGGCAGCGCCTGTCGGGCGCGACTCGGCTCGGGAGCCGTCGGCTCGTGGCCGTCCACCGTGTCATGGCACAGGCGGAGCTCGAACAGGGGCCGACACGCCCCGGCGGGGCCGTCGAGGCACGCCGGAGGAGCCGGGCGGGAGCTGTCAGTGCTCATCGCCCACTGCTCGGGTCGTGGCAGGCGCCGGGCGTGCCGGCTCGCGTGAAGGTGGGAGGACGTTCGTCACGCCGGAATAAGGGGGGACGATCTGGCGCCGTGGTGAAAAAGGATGCGGGGAAGAAGTTTTCACCGCACCCGTCACGGCACCCCCCTTATTCCCCCGAGGCCATCGGGGCCTCGCCGGAGGTGGGCGTGATGACGAACCTGACTGGGAACATCGGGCGGCTCCTGTGGCGGCGGCGGCCGGATCAGAAGGACGGGGAGCACTGCCGGACTCGGCGGGCGACGAAGCGCCTTCACGTCGCGCTGAGCGGGTTGTTGAGCGGCGTGCTCGTCGTGGTGATGGGCGTCGGCCCGGCGCTGGCGGCGAGCGGGCCGAGCGGTGCGAGCAGTGCTGGGACGGCGCCGGGGCTGAGCGTCTTCACCGGCCTCGACGGCTGGATCAAGGCCTACGGCCTCGCTGGGGCGCCCGTGGCCGTCGGGCTCGGGGGCCTTCTGTTCGCGGTCGAGCACCACCAGCAGCGGACCGGCAACGCGGTGCGCGCCAAGGGCTACATCTTCGCCGCCTGTGCCGGGCTGATCGTGATCAGCCTCGCCGGGACGATCTCGGGCGCCGCCAACCTGCTGGCACGCTGAGCCGGCGTGCCGAGCCCCGCTCTAGCGATGCTCGCCTTTCTCGGCCTGCCGAGTGCCGCATCGATCGCCAAGGCGATCGTCGACGTCGCCATCTCGGTGGCGCTGAAGCTCCTCGCTGCGGCGGTCAAGTCGCTGCTCGATGCGCTGTTCGGCTTCATGGCGGCGACCACCGAGCCGGTGTTCACGAGCGGCTGGTGGACCGGATCCGGACATCGGCTCTGGCTCGAGGTGCTCTCGGTGTCGGGAGGGATCATGGCCCTCGCGCTGATGCTCGCCGCGCTCGAGGCGATGTGGTCGGGCACGGCGGCGCCCATCGCCAGGGCGCTCGGGGCGATCCCGATGGCCGTGGTGAAGACCGCCGCCCTCGTCGGCGTCACCTCGCTGCTCATCTCGGGAAGCGACCAGGTGGCGAACTACTTCGACGGCTCGATCGTGACGAGGCTCGGCGCCGTCCCGGCCCTGATCGCCGCCGCGGTGAGCGACACCGACGTCGTCGGGATGATCTTCGCCGCCGTCATCGTCTTCGCCGTGCTCGGCCTGTGGGCCGAGCTGGCGGTGCGTGCCGCGACGATCTACCTCGTCGTGATGACCGCCCCGATGGTCATCGCCGCCTCGGTCCACCCCCGCCTTCGAGACAGCTGGCGCCGGCTCGCCGAGATCGGGGCCGGGCTCATCTTCTCGAAGGTCCTCGTCGCGCTCGCCTTTGCCGTCGCCTTCTCCGAGCTCGAGGGGCTGTCGGCCTCGCCGAGCTTCTCGCAGGCCGTCGGGGCCCTCGTCGGAGCGATCTCGACATTGCTGTTGAGCTGCTTCGCGCCATTCGTCCTGTTCCGGCTGTTCTCGCTCGAGCTGGCCCATCTCGAGGG